>PAXM01000023.1 GCA_002714485.1 Acidimicrobiaceae bacterium | reverse complement strand
CGGTCCTTCTGGGCCAGACAGCCCCCTACCGCCACCTGAACCTCCGGGCGCTCAGCCTTCAGTGCCTTGAGGTGGCCGAGAGCTCCGTAGAGCTTGTTGTCGGCGTTCTCCCGGATGCAGCAGGTGTTGAGCACGATGACGTCGGCCTCCTCCACAGAAGCCGCTGGGATCATGCCTTCGGCCTCCAACAGGCCGGCAATCCGCTCGCTGTCGTGCTCGTTCATCTGGCACCCATAGGTGCGAACGGCGTAGGAACGCTCGGTCGGTGACTCCACGGTACAAAGGCTACGGCCCCGGCACCGACCCAGCCCACGGGGGGCGGGTGGTACCGAGGCCGTGAAGCGCCCGGAACGACCGGAGGGGTCAGTCGTCCAACGAAATGGGCAGGTCGTCGGCTTCGGAGAAGTCCTCGGCCTCGACGATGGCCTCCTCGGGGACGACCTCATCCTGGGGCTCTTCGGGCTTGACTTCGCGCCAGACCCGGTCGGTGATCTCGACCATGACCTCCGGGTTGTCGGCCAAGAACTTCTTGGCGTTCTCCCGACCCTGCCCCAACTGCTCGCCCTCGTACGTGTACCAGGCTCCGGACTTCTTCACGATGCCCAGATCAACCCCTAGGTCAACCACTGAACCTTCCCGGCTGATCCCCCGCCCGTACATGATGTCGAACTCGGCCTGCCGGAACGGCGGGGCGCACTTGTTCTTGACAACCTTCACCCTGGTGCGGTTGCCGACCACTTCAACGCCGTCCTTGATGGCCTCGATCCGACGGATGTCGAGTCGGACCGACGAGTAGAACTTCAGCGCTCGACCACCGGGGGTGGTCTCCGGTGAACCGAACATCACACCGATTTTTTCCCGCAGTTGGTTGATGAAGATACAGATCGTCTTGGACTTGTTGAGGTTCGAAGTGAGCTTGCGTAGTGCCTGGGACATCAGGCGTGCCTGGAGACCGACGTGGCTGTCGCCCATCTCGCCCTCGATCTCGGCCCGGGGGGTCAGAGCGGCCACCGAGTCGATGACCACCACGTCCAGCGCTCCGGAGCGAATCAGCATGTCGGCGATCTCGAGAGCTTGCTCACCCGTGTCTGGCTGGGATATCAGGAGTTCGTCGACGTCGACGCCGATAGCCCGTGCGTAGGTCGGGTCCATGGCATGTTCGGCATCGATGTAAGCGCAGATACCGCCGTTGCGCTGGGCCTCGGCCACTACGTGAGTGGCCAGAGTGGTCTTTCCTGAGCCCTCTGGCCCGAAGATCTCCACCACCCGACCCCGGGGGATGCCGCCGATCCCGAGGGCCAGGTCGAGGGCAAGGGCCCCGGTGGGCACCGTTTCGATCGACATGGCGCCCTTGTCGCCCATCTTCATGACGGCACCGGTGCCGAACTGCTTCTCAATCTGGCCGAGGGCCATGTCCAACGCCTTATTGCGCTCGGCCCCCGCCTCGAGGTCACCGCCACTCATCGTCCTGCCGTGTTTCGCCATGTCGTGTTCTCCAGTGTGTCTGCGGCCCGATGGCCGGTTCCAGTCTGTTTCCCTGCTTCGGAGTAGTCGGCGGTGAACCTAGAGAGGGCCTATGACAGTGCTCCCGGTGGCGCTTCCGCCGGGTTTCCCGTAGGAACCCCTTGTGAATGACAACAGCGTAATTCCGAACAGGCGTTCGATGCAAGTATCCGATCATCCGGACTACCGTCGGACCGTGGAAACCAGCAGCACTACCCCCGACCTGACCCCGGATAGAGCCACCGGCCTGACTCCTGAGCAAAAGCGGGCCGCCCACGCCGCCGCCAATCCGGACCTATCCGAGCGACTTGACGCGATGGCCTGGCACTGCACCCAGGAGGCGGGTACTGAACAGGCGTTCACCGGCATCTACTGGGACGAAAAGCGGGCCGGCACCTACCGCTGCGCGTCCTGTGACGCCACCCTGTTCGACAGCGACGACAAGTTCGACTCCGGCTGCGGCTGGCCGAGCTTCACGGCACCGACCCACGACCGTCCCACCGGAGAAGACGTCGTCGACGCCCGGACCGATTCAAGCCACGGCATGGTTCGCGTGGAGACAACCTGCTCGGCGTGCGGTGCCCACCTCGGCCATGTGTTCCCCGATGGACCCGAGCCCACCGGCGACCGGTACTGCATCAACTCGGCCTGCATCATTCTCGAGGAACGCTGACCCCGATCAGCCACTTGCGCCCTCAGCGACAAGGGGGAACCGGGCCACGATCTCGTGGACGGCCCCCCCGGACCGTGTCTGACTGGCCATCAGGAGCACCTCGTCGACCTGGAACGTCGCCGATATCGGCGTACCGATAGACCCGGCCGGCGGCTCGTCCCGAAACCTCCCCAGGGTTAGGTGTCCGACGAACGGTCGGTCCTCGGTCTCCTGGCCCAGCCCCCCGGTGGCTGCCACCACCCGATCGACCAGATCGTCACAACCAACGGCCGGCACCATCACGACGCTTTCACCCAGTACCTCGGTAGCCGGACCGAGGGTCACGTTGACCGGAAGCACCCTGCTCCACGGGACGGCGGCCAACGCCGCAACCACCTCGTCGGGTTCCGCATCGCCCAGGAACCGGAGGGTGACGTGCCACTGCTCCTGGGGCAGCCATCGCACGCAGGGGCTCTCGCGGCGCGAAATCCGGTCCACGAGGTCAGCCGCCGCGGCTGACGGCCGGACGGCGATGAACAGACGGGTCGGGACCAGGCGCTCGGGCACCAAGGCGACCGCCTGGTTAGCCGTCCTGTCGGGCCAGGAGGCGACGGCGTAGAGCGGCGAGCACCGTGATCACCGTGAACTGGCGGATCCGGGGCCGATCGAACGGCCAGAGGGTCCGATCAGCCTCTACTTCACCGTCCACACAGGTGGCCATCCAGACGGTGCCCGGCTCGTGCCCATCCTGCGGTTCTGGTCCGGCTACGCCTGTCACGGCCACAGACACATCGGCCCGCAGTAGGTCGCAGACACCCAGCGCCATGGCCACGACGGCCTCCTCGGACACCACCGGCCCATCCGGCACCCCTAGCAGCGACTGCTTAACGCCGCTGTCATAGGCCACCACCGATCCCACGAAAGCCCGACTGGCCCCCGGCACCTCGGTCAGGCGGGTGCCGATCATCCCTCCGGTCAGCGACTCAGCGGTCGCCAGACGAAGGCCCTGGGCGACTAGCAGGTCCAGTACCACGGACTCCATGGTCTGGTCGTCCATGCCGAACACGATGTCGCCGACGATGGCGCGCACCCGGGCCTCTCCGTCAGCCAGCAGGGCATCCGCCTGGGCGTCGGTGGCCGCCTTGGCGGTAAGGCGCACCTTCAAGCCCTCCATACCGCTGGCCAAGAAGGCAATGGTGGCCCCGCCGTCGCTATCGATCCGTTCGATCTCGTTGGCCAGGTCCTCGGCCAGTCCCGACTCGGACCGACCCCATGTGCGCAAGGTCCGGGACCGGATGACGCTGGAGATGCCGGCCCGACGCTTGAGGTCCGGGAGGATGGTCCCCTCCACCATCTGGTGCATCTCCCATGGAACACCGGGTACTGCGTACACCACCTTCGGGCTGTCGTCGCCGTCAAACCCCGTCGACGCACCAACTGGACACACCAGACCCGGCGCAGTGCCCGGCATCTGCTCGATGGCCCGTGCCCCGACCGGCAAGTCGGCCTGGCGCAAGTTGTTGGCGGGCATGGGACGCCCCCGTCCGCCAAAGACCGCCTCGATACGCGCTACCAACGACTCGTCGCGCACCAGTTCCACACCCAGGAGGTCGGCGATCACGTCTCGGGTTATGTCGTCCTGGGTAGGACCCAAGCCCCCGGTGACGATCACGGCGTCGGATCGCTCCAATGCTTCGCTGAAGGCGGCAAGCATGCGGTCCGGGTTGTCGCCCACCGCGGTGTGACGATGGCAGTCAATCCCCGCTAGAGCGAGTTGCTCGCCAATCCACGCCGAGTTGGTGTCGACAATCTGACCTAGCAGCAACTCGGTGCCGACGGCCACGATCTCGCAACGCACGTCCCTCTCCCCTGCTCGCCCGGCCGGTCAGGCCGTCTTAGTGCCGGTAGCGCTCGTGGCCCGGCTGCCATCTAGCAGATACTGGATACCAGTCGCCAGAGTGAAGGCCACGGCAAACCAGAGCAACACCCCGACCACCACATCGGCGTCGCGGAGCGGCGGCATTACCGCCACCAGCAAAGCAGTGCCCTGCACGATGGTTTTCCACTTGGCCGATCGACGAGCGGGCACAGCTAGTCCCCGACGTGCGAACCACACCCGGTACACGGTGATGACGGCCTCCCGCAGGGCCAAGAGGGCCACCGGAACCCAGTGGTAGCGGTCGACCATGGACAAGCAGACGGCCACACCGATCACCACGACCTTGTCCGCCAGCGGATCCAGAAACGCCCCCCAGCGACTGACCGTGCCCCGCCGACGGGCAAGGATTCCGTCGAAGTAGTCGGTAGAGGCCAGCACCATGCCGAGGGCGAATCCACCCCACGTCACCCCATCGACGTCACGGGCGTCCAGCACGAGAGCAAACAGCACCGGGGCCAGCAGCAGGCGGGCCAGGGTCACCAGATTGGCCGGCGAGACCACGGTGCGGACGTGCTTCATCCGGACACCATCGCCCCGGACGCCGCCTCGAGGTCGGGCCCGAGGGCCCCGGTCACCGTCACGCACTGGAAGGTACCCACCGGAAGGTCCTCGGGCACGGACACCACACCGTCGATCTCCGGTGCCTCGCGATGGGTACGCCCCACGCCGGGCTCGTCAACGAGTACACGGACGGTACGGCCAATGAGTTCGTCCCTCCGGTCGGCGGTAATGCGGTCCTGGATCTCGGTCAACTCACCGAGGCGCTCGGCGACCAGCCCTGGGGCCACCTCGCCGTCTAGACCGGTGGCATACGTGCCCTCCTCAGAGCTGTAGGCGAAGAACCCGCACCAGTCGACCCGGGCCTCGGCCACGAAGTCCAAGAGGGCGTCGTGGTCCTCCTCGGTCTCGCCCGGGTACCCGACGATGAAGTTGGAACGGAAGGCAGCCTCGGGCTCCCGGGCCCGGATGGCGGCAATGCGCTCCATGAACCGGGAACCGTCGCCCCACCGGCGCATACGACGCATCAACGGCGGCGAGACGTGCTGCAGCGATAGGTCGAAGTAAGGCACACCGGTGGCACACACCGTGTCGGCCAGGCGGTCGGTGAGTTCGGAGGGATACAGGTACAGCAATCGGACTCGGTCGACCCGGGCGGCCACTGACTCCACCAAGGGGACGATGGCCTTGTCGCCCACGCCCTGATCTCGCCCGTAGGCGGCGAGGTCCTGGGCCACCAGGACGATCTCCCGGGCGTCGAGGGCGTCGACTTCGGCCAACACGTCGTCCATGGTGCGGCTGCGTTGGGGGCCTCGGAATGTCGGGATGGCGCAGAACCCACAAGCCCGGTCACATCCCTCTGCCACCTTTACGTAGGCCCATGGGCGCTCGGAGGCCGGTCGGGGGAGGTTCAAGAGGTCGAACGTCGAGGTCGGAACCGGCTCGTCATCGGGAGTCGGCTTGTACCCGAGGGTCACCGGCACCCCGAACCCGGTCACCCGATCTACCTCTGGGAGGGCCTCAGCCAATTCGTCGCCGTAGCGCTCGGCCATACAGCCGGTCACCACCAGTCGGGCACCGTCCCGGCGTTGGTCGGCAAGTGCCAGCACCGTGTCGATGGACTCCCGCCGGGCCTCGTCGATGAAGGCGCAGGTGTTGACCACGATGAGGTCGGCCTCGTCGGCATCCTTGACGGCTCGCATCCCGTCGGCAGTCAGCGTTCCAGCCAACTTGTCGGAGTCGACCTGATTCTTGGGACATCCCAACGTAACCAGGTGGTAGGTGCTGGTCATGGAAGGCAGTTCAGGTCCCGGCCGATGTGGCCAGCATGGCCAAGACCACCGCATACCCGCCTAGAAGCACGGCTCCCTCGATCCGACTGAGGCGGTTTGAACCCATCGTCCGCATGAAGATCACCATGACGAACGCCACCACCATGGCGGCGACCGAACCCCGAGTCTGGAGGGCCACGTCGGTCACCACGCCGTTCCCCGCCAAGAACAAGCCAGCCCCCACACAAAGGCTGTTGAACACGTTGGATCCCAAGAGGCTGCCGAGAATCAAGCCCGCCTCATCACGACGGGCTGCGGCGACCACGGTCATCAACTCGGGCAGTGACGTGCCCACGGCAACGAGGGAGAACCCGACGAAGCCGTGGGCTAGCCCAGCACGTTCGGCTACGTCGGTGGCCGCCCACACCACTGCCTGAGCCGAGGCCACTGTGACTACCAGACCACCAACAGTCCATACCCAGGCCATGCCGAGTGGGCCGGCCCCAATCGGGTCGGGAGCCGTCACCTCCTCGGCATCCATGCGGACCATGAGGATCAGGGCCACCACCATGGCTCCGAGCAGAACGATGCCCTCGCCCACTGACGCCGACCCCTGAACCAGCCAGCCGAACAGGGCCACCGACACCAAACTCACCAGCGCCCGCCGCTTGGTACCTGTCGGCAGATCGATGGGTCGGATGAGCGCCGCCAGGCCGAGCACCAAGGTGAGGTTGGCCACGTTGGATCCGACGATGTTGCCCAGTCCGAGGTCGACCTCCTGTTGGGCGGCGGCCATGGTCGACACCACCAGTTCGGGGGCGCTGGTACCAAAGCCCAGGACGACGGCGCCGATGACGATCGGTGGAACTCGCAGACGGGCAGCAAGGTCCGATGCCCCAGCCACGAAGCGGTCGGCCGCCACCATGAGTAGCGTTAGGCCACCGGCCAGGACGAGGAGTGGGACCAGGATACCCATGGTGGGAGGGTAGTCAGCCACCGATGGGAGGGCGCCCGGAGACCGCCGAGGACGGCCAGAGCGAATCCGCCGGAACTAGTAGCCCTGCTCCTGGAGGTCAGTCATTTCCTCGGGAGCCACCAAGACCTCTCGGGCCTTAGACCCAGTGGATGGTCCGACCACACCGGCCTCCTCCAAAAGGTCCATCAGCCGACCGGCTCGGGCAAAGCCGACGCGCAACTTGCGCTGCAGCATCGAAGTCGACCCGAGTTGGCTGGTCACCACCAGACGGCGTGCCTCGTCGAATAACTCGTCGTCACTGCCAGCTTCGCTCGGGGAGACCGGTCGAGAAGAGTCCTCGGTGATATCGGCGGCGGGGACCGACGGCGGGGTCGACATGGGCACCGGTCGGACCCTGGGATCCTCGTCTGACCGTGCGTCAGGTGGANCAGCAAGANGGTCTCCGGNGGCNGGGTCGNTGGCCACCTCGGCCGCCGCTCTGGCNTGAGCCACCCAGGAATCGACCACCTGGCGNACCTCGTTCTCATCCACCCACGCTCCCTGAATACGCTGGGGAACGCTCGAACTGGGTCCCAGTAGAAGCATGTCGCCTAACCCCACCAGACGCTCGGCCCCNGGCTGGTCGAGGATGACCCGACTNTCAGCCAGGCTGGAAACAGCGAAGGCCAATCGGGCCGGGATGTTGGCCTTGATGACGCCCGTGATGACGTTGACCGACGGACGCTGGGTGGCCACCACGAGGTGGATGCCGACGGCACGGGCCATCTGGGCCAGTCTGGTGATGGAGTCCTCCACATCCCGGGCCGCCACCATCATCAGNTCNGAAAGTTCGTCGACCACCACGAGGATGAAGGGCAACCGCCGGTACGAGACCGGTTCGCCGTCCTCGTCAGCCAGACCGAGCGGCGNCTTNAGGTCGCCCCGATCGTAGGCCGCGTTGTAGCCCCCGATGTCACGGAATCCNCAGTCCGAGAGNAGGTCGTAGCGCCGCTCCATCTCNTTTACGGCCCAATGCAAGGCGTTNGCTGCCTTGCGGGGATCGGTTACTGGGGCGGTCAGTAGGTGGGGCACGCCCTCGTACTGGCCCATCTCNACCCGTTTGGGATCCACNAGGATCATCCGCACCTGGTCGGGCGTGGAACGCATCAATACCGATGTGATGAGCGAGTTGATGCACGACGACTTGCCGGCACCGGTCGCCCCGGCGATGAGCAGATGGGGCATGGTGGCCAGGTTCACCAATACCGAACGACCGCTGATGTCGCGCCCGATGCCGGCCTCCAGCGGATGGCGGGCCTTGGCGGCNTCGGGCGAGGTCAGGATGTCGCCGAGGGCCACCACCACACGGTCCTCGTTGGGTACCTCGATGCCGATGGCCTGCTGGCCGGGAATTGGCGCCAGGATCCGAACGTCGGCAGCGGCCAGGGCGTAGGCAATGTCCTTGTGGAGACTCGTGATACGGGCCACCTTCACGCCCTCGCCCAACTGNAGGGCGTAGCGGGTNACCGTGGGTCCCACGGTCATGTCGACCAGACGNGTNGCTACCCCGTGGGCGGCCAGGGCCTCCTGAAGTCGCAGGCCACGTTCCTCGACGGCCTTGGCATCCACGTCGTGGGTCTCACTGCGGGACAGGTAGCCCACCGACGGCAGTCGCCACGGGGAATCGGCGATGGCCGGACCCAGNTCGATNGTCAACTGCTCGCTGCCCTCACCGGCCTTGGCGCGGGCCTTTCGCTTCCTCGGTTTNGGTGCAGCANCCTTCGGCGTCGGATTGACGGGGGCNACATCGGGTTCAGGATCGGCGATGGGGACCGGGGGTACGGGCGAACCCATGCCGCCCACCGGGGGCGGCCCGTGGCCACCGGGAGGCGTGAGGAGGTTGCCCAACCAGTTACGTAAGCCCCGGAACGCTGGACGTAGGCCGGCAATGATGCCGCGCACCGCATGACGGACCGTGAAGACCGTCCCCCGAACAGCACCGCGAGCCGCCTGACGGGCCGTGGTACGNGTGATGACCGCTGCGGCGACGAGGCCCACGCCGACNAGGACCAGTACGGCGCCCCANGTGGCCACCANGGCCTCCANCCCACCGCCGATGCCCACTCCGACCAGGCCNCCGGCNCGACCCAGTCCATCNGCACCGTCGTCAATGCCGGGGCGATCCCGAGCGATGTGNAGGATGCCGGTCACCGACACCACGGCCATGACCAGCCCTANGGGCAANCGTCGGGAGATCTCNCCGAACTCGCTGCGCTCCCGGAACATGGCCAAGCCGGTTCCCACCATGGCCACGGGNAGCANGACACGTGTCGANCCAACTGACCAACCCAGGCCCGAGTCGAGAACGCGACCGAACACGCCGGCCCGCTCGAGGTATACGGACAGGCCGGTCAGGAGACCCCCGACCACCAGTAGGAGNCCGAGNATCTCGTCTCCCCGTCCNCCGAAGGCGGCCCGGGCCATGCGCCGAACGACGGACTCCCTACTCTCACCGTCTCGGGATAGAGCCGCCGCTCCACCCTTTGTCGAACCCGCCGTAGGGTCCTTCGCAGAACCCCGTGAAGCTCCCTTGGCTCCGCCCTTGGAACGGGCCCGTGCCGAGCCCTTCGATTCCATCGAATCGGGGCCGGAATCCGGGCGCGTAGAACGNTCAGCCATCNATTTTGACGGTACCACNGGGCTGCGACAACCTCGGGGCAGTCGNCCTGCCGAAAGCGGTTCAGCGGACCTCGACGACGGGCACCAACGTCGGTTTCCGNCCGGTCCGGCGCGACACCAGACGACCGGTGGCGCGACGGGTGAGACGACCCAACTCGTGCGGATCGCGGTTTCCCTCTGCCAACGGTCCCNCCAGCGCCTCGGTCACTTCGGCGACCACCTGGCCGTGCCAGTCCTCCCGCTCGTTGGGCTCCACCCAACCACGGCTCTCTACCACCGGCGGCTCGGCGAGGCGGCCCTTGCGGCCTTCGACCAGTACCCGGACGAACACGAAGCCCTCACCAGACATGGCCCGTCGTTCCTCGAGTAGGTCGTCGGACACCGGTCGGCCCGACTCGTCCACCATCACGTGCCCGTCGGGTACCCGTCCTGCGTGGGTCACGCCCTCGCCGGTCAGCTTCACACGATCACCATCGGTGCATCGCAGCACCCGGCGCTCACCCATCCCCCGGCTGAGCGCCAGGTCGTGGTGGGCCACTAGGTGGGCGTACTCGCCGTGTACTGGTATGAACANGTCGGGGTCGGCGGCGTCGTGNAGGGCCAGCAACTCGTCGGCCTTNCCGTGCCCGGTTGTGTGCACACCCAACTGACCGCTGTGCACCAGACGGGCGCCGCGTCGGGCCAGTGCNTTGTGGAGCCNTGCCACAGCCGCCTCGTTGCCCGGGATGGGATGCGACGAGAACACCACGGTGTCGCCGTCCCCTACCGTCACGAAGCGGTGGCGGCCCTGACCCATCAGGTTCAGCGCGGCTCGGGGTTCGCCTTGGGAGCCGGTGCACACAATGCAGGTTCGAGCCGGGTCTAAGTCCTCCAACTCGGCGTCGGTGGCCAGCCTCTTGTCGGAGATCCGCAGCAGCCCCAACTCGCGGGCCANCGTCGTATTGCGCACCATCGACGGCCCCATGACGACGAGGGTTCGACCGGTGGCCTCCGCCGCGTCGGCTACCTGCTGGATGCGGTGCACATGGCTGGAGAAGGCCCCGATGATGATCCGCCGGCCCTCGTTCTCATCGAACACCTGACGTAANACCGGNCCTATCGTCGACTCCGAGGTNGAAGACCCNGCCGATCCGGCGTTGGTCGAATCGGCTAGAAGGAGGCGGATGCCACCCTCGGCGGCCATTTCCCGGACCCGGTCCAGATCGGTGACCCGNCCATCGATAGGTGTCGGGTCCAACTTGAAGTCACTGGAGTGGAGGATGCGGCCCTGTGGCGTGTCGAACACGGTCATCAGGCCGCTGGGCGTCGAGTGGGTGACAGGTAGGAACTCGCAATCGAACGGCCCGATGGGTAGCCGAGCATGGTCGTCCAAGGGGATCAGGTCCGGCACCGACACTCCGGCCGCTTTCAGTTTGCCGCGCACCATCCCGAGGGTGAACGGTGCCCCGTAGATGGGCAGGGTGGTGCCCCGCTCGGCAAGGGACCGCAGCAGGTACGGCAGGCCCCNGATGTGGTCCTCGTGGGCATGGGTGACGATGCAAGCCTCTAGGTGGTCGGCACGCTCCAGTAACCACCTGAAGTCGGGTAGGACGGCGTCGACGCCGGGCATGTCGTCGGGAAACAACTGACCGCAGTCCAACAGCACGATCCGCCCTTGGGTCTCGAGCGCCGCACAGTTGCGACCGATCTCGCCGAGACCGCCGAAGAACGTCAAGTGGACGGGTGCAGCCATGGGNTCGATTCTNAGGTGGGTCGGTTCAGCGGCCGAGACCGGCCAGCACGCTACGAGCCAGATCCTGGAGCCCCTCGGGCTCGGGGCCCATAGGAGGCCGACAGTCACCGCCTGGAAGGCCCAGCACCTTCAGCATGGCCTTGGTCGGGATGGGGTTGGGCTTGAGGTCGCCGGACTCAAAGTCCCAAGANTCGACGAGCNTCTGGTTTATCTCGGTGGCGCGGGCCACCTCGCCCGAGAAGAACGCCTCCATCATGGCCACCGTCTCCGGNGTCACCCAGTGGGACGCCACNCTNACCACGCCGACCGCACCCACGGCCAGCAGGGCCAAGGTCAGGGCGTCCTCACCGCTGTAGATCTGGAAACCCTCGGGAGCCTCCGCAGCCAGGCGAGCCGTCTCGACCACGTCGCCTGCCGCGTCCTTNACGGCGACGATNTTTTNGACCTCAGCCAACTGGAGNATGGTCGCNGTGTCGATCTTGCGTCCNGAACGGGGCGGGATGTCATAGAGCATCACCGGCAGNTCGGTGGCACCGGCAACCACAGAAAAATGGTGCAGCAGCCCNGACTGCGGGGGCCGGTTGTAGTAGGGGGTGACGGTCAGGATNGCGTCAGCGCCGGCCTCGGTGCACCGCTCGGTGAGTTCCACGGCAGCGNCCGTGTCGTTGCTGCCCGCCCCGGCGATCACGTAACANTCCACGGCCCCGGCCACGGCCTCCACGAGGGCGATCTGCTCGTCGTGGGTAAGCGTTGGCGACTCACCGGTGGTACCGGCCAGAACCAGTCCGTCGTTGCCCTGATCAACCAGCCAGCGAGCCAACTCGACAGCGCCGTCGAGGTCTAGACCGCCAGCGGCGTCGAATGGGGTGATCATGGCGGTGATGACCCGCCCGAACCTGGGTTCCATAGTGTGTTCCCTCCCGTTTCCGTGCGGCCGGGCGCTCAACCGGCCTGTTCGCGGACTCGTTCGATACCAAGAGTGGCTAGGAGGTTCTCGTGCAGTTCGAACCACACCGTGTGGTACGAGTCGATCAGCGGTCGGGTGAACCACTCAACCTCACCGGCCCGTACACGGGCCAGTGCCTCGGCGAAGCGGTCGCCGTAGCCGTCGAATCGGGCCAGCACCCCGCCTAGATCATTGCACACCCCCCGGACGACCCTGTCGGCGTCGCCCAGCCGCGCCACTACCGCCGCATCGTGTGCCGGATCGGTGTGGTCATTGACTATGAGGTCGCCGTCGGGGGCGTCAGGGTCTGGCCGCAACTGCCAGTCGGTGCATAGTTCGAGAAAGCCCTGGTTGGCCTCCAGGAAGTCCCGGTAGGCGCCCTCAATGGCCGGACGGGTACCGGTGGTCTCTAGTTCTGCCGCCAGCAGGGCCTCGCCGTGAACCCGGCCCTCCGGGGTCAACATCCAGCCCGACATTCGACCCTCGCGGTGGCGGGCATGGCCTGCGTCAGCCAAACCCGATAGCAGAGCGTCAATATTGCCGATGTCCAACCCAGTGGCGGCGACCACCGCGTCGGCCTGAACAAAACCCTTTACCCGTAGCGCCTGCACGACCAGCAGGTCGGGGGTGCTCACGTGGGACCCAGCCCCGTCACTCCCGATCTGGCTCATGAGCATCACGCTACCTCCGGGTCCCGGTGGGCCAGCCGAACGAGGACCAGCGGGTACCCGACCAAGCCGATCAGGGTGAAAACGAACCACTGGACGGCATAAGACAGGTGCGTCCCATCCCCCAGGTCAGCTACCGAGACCGGAGCCGGCCAGACGGTCGATCCGTCAACCCCCGGGCTAGCCGCCTCCCGGATCCACGTGGGGGCAAGGGACACCCCCCATCGCTCGGCTAGCGCGTCCAGGTCAATCCTGTCCACCTCATCAACGTGGCCCCGTTCCCCCCGGCGGCCGACGTCGAGCGTGCCGACCATCACCAGTTCCCCCGGAGCGGGGGCCCATGCCGAACGATCGCCGGCCAGGTACAGGGGCCTCGGCACGAAGCCCCGGTCCACGGCGACCCCTAGCCCGGGATAGATGTGATCAATCCGGAGCAGGGCCACGACGTGGACCCCCGCCACGCCATCGCGCGACCGATTGGCCAGGTAGACCTCGGCCCCGGGTTCCCATGTGCCAGGCACCTGAACCCGTAAGTAACGGAGGTCGTCGGGCGTGGCCCCATCTTCAATGGAGTCAAGCGCCTCGGCCAATGAGACCACCGGCTGGCCAGCACGGGCGTCCACCACGGAGTTGTAGGCGCGACGGGCTTCGAGGCGTCGCAGTTGCCAGAACCCCAGGTTCAGGGTGGCCACCAGCAGGCCGGCCACCAGCAGGTGCGACAGGACCCACGACGGGCTTAGTAGGCGCCGAACGCCCGGGGTCATGATCGGACTCCGGACCGGGTCAGAGGCCCAGGAGGGCGTCCAGGCCGAGCGTCACGCCNGGTGCNTCCCCGATGCGCCGGACGGCCAGNACCACNCCGGGCATAAANGAGGTCCGGTCAGTGGTGTTGTGCCTGATGGTCAGNGTCTGGNCGGTGGTNCCGAGCACCACCTCCTGGTCGGCGACGGCACCTCGCATNCGGAGGCTGTGAATGCGGATGTCAGCTGGCCCCNCCCCNCCGCGAGCCCCCGACACCACCTCGCGGGTCGTCGGGTCGGGCGCCCAGTCGGCGGAAGCGGCGGCCATACGATCGGCGGTGGCCACCGCCGTGCCCGACGGTGCATCAATCTTGCCGTCGTGGTGGGTCTCGACGATCTCGGCGGTTTCGAACCACGGGGCGGCCAACTCGGCGAACCGCATCATCAGCACCGCTCCAATGGCGAAGTTGGGTGCCACCAGACAATTGCTGGTCCTGAAGACATCACGCAACGCGGCCAGGTCGTCGTCATCCAGACCACTGGTACCGACCACTGCGTGCACTCCGGCGGCAGCCAGCGCCGGCAGCGTGGCCCGACTGGCCTCAGCCACGGTGAAGTCGACCACCACGTCTACATCCGGAACGGCATCCAGTAGATCCTCGACGCCGGCCACCACAGTCACGTCGTTGACCTCGGAACCCGGGGCCGACGGATCGGCAGCCGCGACAAGCATCAGACCATCGGCCTCGTGGACAGCGTCGGCGACGGCACGGCCCATGCGTCCGGCCACACCAAGTACGCCGACGCGAATCGGTCCGGAATCGTTCGTTCCCATAGGCCCGAGGCTACCGGTCGACGTCTCGTCACTCCGGAAGCGTTTCAACGCCGAGAAATCCTCAGGTAACGGGTCCTACCTCGGCCACGGTGGCCTCGGGGGCAAGCACGTCGGCCAGC
Organism: Acidimicrobiaceae bacterium; assembly: GCA_002714485.1. Classification (GTDB taxonomy): domain Bacteria; phylum Actinomycetota; class Acidimicrobiia; order Acidimicrobiales; family MedAcidi-G1; genus UBA9410. The sequence goes on along the minus strand of PAXM01000023.1, from coordinate 13,125 downwards.
ACCGTGTTCACCTGGTCGAGGGTCACTGCCCGCAGGATCTCGACGTACTCGTCCAGTGGAACCACCCGACCCAGCAGGCTTTGGCTGGCCCCAAGACGAGACATTCGGCTTCCGGAGCCTTCGAGGCCCATGAGTAGCGACCCCTCGAATCCTTCGCGAGCGATAGCCAGCTCAGCCTCGGTGATCCCGTTGGCCGCAACCTCACCTACCTCATGGGCCACGACACGCTTAAGTTCGTCAGCCCGTTCAGGTGCAGTGCCGGCGTACACCGAGACCACACCAGCGTCGCTATAGGTGGCCATCGACGAGAACACGCTGTAGGCCAAGCCACGGTCCTCTCGCACTGTCTGAAACAGGCGACTGGATAACCCTCCACCCAGTACGTGCACGCCGATAGCCAGCGCGTGGCGACGAGGGTCGCCGCGGTCCGGACCGCGCCACCCCCAAGCCACGTGAGCGGCCTCAGTCGGGCGGGTCATGTGGCGGGCCGGGACCGGCTCAGTCTCGGGGCTCTTCCGTTCAGGCGACTCACCACCGGTCCGACCGGCAAACGCATCTCCTACCTGGGTCACCAACGCCTCGTGGTCGACGGCACCGGCGGCGGCCACCACGAGGTTGGGTGCTCGGTACCAGTAGTCGTGGAATCCGGCGATGTCGTCCCGCTTCAGGGCATCCACCGACATCGCCGAGCCCAGCACCTCGCGGCCCAGCGGATGGTCGGGAAACAGCGCCTCGTAGAGCAAGTCAAAAACCACGTCGTCCGGATCGTCGGCTGCCAGGTGAATCTCTTCGAGGATGACCTGTCGTTCTGTCTCGACGTCGGCAGCCCGCAGGGCGGGCTCCCGGAGCACATCGGCCAGCAGGGCCACGGCGGTCGTCTGTCCACCCACCGGCAGACGGGCGTAGTACGCCGTGTACTCCTTGGCCGTGAAGGCATTCATCTCACCGCCGCTGGCGTCCACCAGTTCGGCGATGGCCCTCGCCGAGCGGTTCTCGGTGCCCTTGAAGAGCAGGTGCTCGAGGAAGTGCGAGGCACCAGCCATAGCTGGGTCCTCGTCTCGGCCACCAACGCCCACCCACACGCCGACCGAGACCGAGTGGGCGTCCGGCATGTGCTCGGAAACCACACCCGGTCCACCGGTCAAACCGTGTTCGGGCAGGCTCAGTTCGACCACCGAACCGGTGGTCATGTTGGCACCACGGGGGCGCCGAGGATCGATCGAACCGTCGTGCAGGACGGGCCGAAGATCCGGTGCCTAGCGGCGGCGTCGACGACCACCGCCGCCGCCGCGGCTGGGCGGGGCATCGACGCCCAGATCACCGTGGACCGTCTCGAGTTCGGCCTTAAAGGCGTCCTCGAAGCTGGCTTCGACGGGCTCGGTGTCGCCGTTGGACGCCGGAATCGCCTCATCAGCCTCATTGGCATCATCAGCCTCATTGGCATCATCAGCCTCATTGGCATCATCAGCCTCATTGGCATCGTTGGCGTAGTCACCATCGTCCACGTCGTCCTCGAAGGAGTCGGCGGGCGCCTCGTCGCTGGCCTCAGCGGCTGCAGGAACCTCGTCCTTGGCCGAGGCGGCAGGAGCATCACCGGCCGGCTTCAACGAGATCTTCCCATTGGGGTCGACATCCTCAACGATCACCGTCAGAGGCTGGCCCAGTTCCAGCACGTCCTCGACCTTGTCGATGCGCTTGCCGCCACCCAATTTGGAGATGTGCACTAGGCCGTCACGACCTGGGAGGATGCTGACGAAGGCACCGAACTTGGTGATGTTCACCACGCGGCCCTGGTACACGGCCCCAACCTCGGCGGTCGGTGGATCCACGATCAGCATGACCTGACGCTTGGCCTCGGCCACCTTGGCTCGGTCCGGCGAGGCGATCGACACGATGCCGACCATCCCATCGTCGTCCACGCTGATGTCGGCACCCGACTCAGCCTGGATGGTGTTGATCATCTTGCCCTTCGGGCCGATGACCTCGCCGATCTTCTCCACCGGGATCTCAAAGGCCTCGATCTTCGGGGCGTTCTCACCAACGTCATCGCGCGGAGCGGGGATGGCGTCGGCCATGACCTCGAGGATCTTCAGACGGGCTTCCTTGGCCTGGTTCAGCGCGTTGGCAAGAACGTCGGCGGGAATGCCATCGATCTTGGTGTCGAGCTGCAGGGCGGTCACGAACTCTGACGTACCGGCCACCTTGAAGTCCATGTCGCCGAAGGCGTCCTCGGCTCCCAGGATGTCGGTCAAGGTGACGTACTCACCGTCCTTGAGCACCAGGCCCATGGCGATACCGGCCACGGGGGCCTTGATCGGCACACCGGCGTCCATCATCGAAAGACTCGAAGAACACACCGAACCCATCGAACTCGACCCGTTGGAGGCCAGGACCTCCGACACGAGGCGAAGCGTGTAGGGGAACTCCTCGAAGCTCGGCACGACCGGGAACAGGGCCCGCTCGGCGAGTGCACCGTGGCCGATCTCGCGGCGCTTCGGACCCCGCATGAAGCCGGTCTCACCGGTCGAGAAGGGTGGGAAGTTGTAGTGGTGCATGAACCGCTTGCGGTCGATCGGATCGATGCCGTCGATCATCTGGTCCATGCGTCCGGTTCCCAAGGTTGTGAAGTTCAAGACCTGGGTCTCACCGCGCTGGAACAGGCCGGATCCGTGCGCCGTGGGAACGACCTGCACCTCCGACGACACGGGCCGGAGATCGCTGGTGCCACGACCGTCGATTCGGACACCCTCAGTGACGATACGGGTCCTCACCGCCTCCTTGGTGACCGTCCGAATGGCGCCGGCGATATGGCGATCAGCGTTGTCCACGTCGGCGAACTTTGGGAGCAACTCGGAGATCAAATCGGCCTTGAGGGCCGCCTCGGCATCCTGCCGCTCGGTCTTGTCGGCAATGGTCTGCGTCGCTGCAATCCGCTCGGCACCGGCCGCCTGGACCGCGTCGAGCACCTCGGGGGTGTAGTCGGTCGTGACGTCATAGGCCATGATCTCCGGTGCACCCACAGCAGCGACCAGCTCCTCCTGGAGCTCGATGGCCTCACGGATGTACTGCTTAGAAAACTCCAAGCCGCCGGCTAGGACGGCCTCGTCGACCATCGGGGCTCCAGTCTCGTAGATGTCACAGGTGGCTTCGGTACCGCCAGCCTCGACCATCATCACGGCGACGTCGCCATCGTCAAGCAGACGACCGGCCACCACCATCTCGAAGGCCGACTCGCTGCCCTCCTCGTAGGTGGGGTGGGGGATCCACTCGCCGGCGGCCGACCATGCGATGCGCACCGCACCGACGGGTCCATCGAACGGGATGCCCGACAGCATGAGGGCTGCCGAGGCGCCGTTCAGGGCCAGGACGTCGTGGGGGTTCTCCATATCGGCACCCACAACGGTGCCCACGATGTGAACCTCGTTGCGGAAACCGTCGGGGAACATCGGCCGCAGCGGACGGTCGATAAGCCGACAGGTCAGGATCGCCGACTCGGGAGCCCGACCCTCGCGACGGAAGAACGAGCCAGGGATCTTGCCGGCGGCGTACATCCGCTCCTCGATGTCGACGGTCAGGGGGAAGAAGTCCGCCCCAGGACGGGGAGACTTGGCACCGGTGGCGGTCACCAGCACCGTCGAACGGCCGATCTGGGCCATCACGGCCCCTCCGGCTAGACCGGCCATACGGCCCGTCTCGAACGACATGGATTTGTCGGTTCCCGCAAAGGTGCGGGAGACCGTGGTTGCTTCAGTCATGCTTCTCTCTTCTCGTAGACCACCCGAAACGACTCCGGGCGGTTCGATGGCCGCCTCAGCGGCTCGGTGGGGTAAAGGCGCGACGCGCCGTCCCCGTTCATCGATCTTGTTGTCGGTTCCGTGGATCCGGTCCCCGACGCGACCCGGGCGCCCCATGGGACGCCCGGAATCTGATTCGACCTAACGACGCAAACCCAGTTTGGCAATGATCGCCCGGTAACGCTCGACGTCGTTCTTGTTGACGTAGTCGAGCATCCGCCGGCGACGACCCACCAGCATCAATAGGCCCCGCCGACTGTGATGGTCCTTCTTGTGGACCTTCAGGTGATCGGTCAGGTGGTTGATGCGGTCGCTCAGGAGTGCAATCTGCACCTCGGGTGAACCGGTGTCACTGTCGTGCAGCCGGTTCGACTCGATGGTGTCGCCCTTTGGGGGCAGGTTGGTCGGCATCGGAACCTCGGGTTTCGGACCCGGCCTCATGGCACGCTGTACGTCGCCTGAAGCCATACGGAGGGCCGGAGTTCTTCGATTCCGACCCCGGACGACCCCGGTCGGGCCGTCCACGGATGTACAGGTTACCGGTGGTGCGACGTAATCTCACCTCGTGGCATCTCCTACTACCAAGGCCCGCCTCACCCACCTAGCGCTTCCCTGCCGGGACCTCGACGCCACCATCGTCTGGTATGAGACCCACACCCCGCTTCGGGCCTTCCACCGTCGGACTGACTTGGACGCCGAGGTGGCATGGCTAGCTGAGAACGACACCACGGTGGGCCTCGTGATGGTCCAGACGTTCGAAGCCCGTGACTCCGGCGAGCCACAGACCATCCTGTCGCCGTTCGCCCACCTGGGCTTCGACGTGGACACGCCAGCTGAAGTCGATGCCACGGCCGAGGCCGGACGGTCGTCGGGGTGCCTGCACTGGGAGCCGGTGGACCATCCGCCACCGGTGGGGTACCTGTGTGCGCTCACGGATCCGGACGGCAACGTTGTCGAGTTCAGCTTCGGTCAGGGCCTGCTGGCCCTCCGCGCCCAGGGNGACAGNCCCTGACCAGNGCCTCCCTNAGTTTTCCAAACGAGCTCAGNGGCNCAGNGCTNCCAGCAGGCGAGCCANCTCGACGGCAGCGTCCGCACAGTCTGCGCCCTTGTTNCCCCGGTCCACGTCAGCCCGCTCCATNGCCTGCTCGACAGTGTCGGTGGTCAGCACNCCNAACACCACCGGGACACCGGTGTCATGGCCTGTCCGCATGATCCCCGCTGCGGCCTCGCCGGCGACNTAGTCGAAATGCGGGGTNTCACCCCGGATGACCGCCCCGAGGCACACCACGGCGTCGTACCGCCCCGACTCGGTCATNGCNCGAGCGGCTAGGGGCACCTCAAAGGCNCCNGCNACCCATGCCAGATCAATGTNGTCGTCGGCTACGCCGAGGGCCACCAGTNGGGCTTGCGCACCAGACACCANGCTNTTGGACACGAAGTCGTTGAACCGGCCAGCCACGATTCCAACTCGNAGGCCGGCACCATCCAGCGGGGCGTCGATCGTCCTCACGAGCCGGTCCCTCCGGCAGTCTCCTCGGTGCTACCTGGCCCACCAGATCCGCCCCCCTGAGCAAAGCTGTGGCCCAACCGGTCACGCTTGGTCTCCAGGTACCGGACATTTTCTGGGTTGGCCGCCGTCTCCAACGGAACCCGNCCAGTGATCTCTAGGCCATAGCCCTCTAGGCCCCCGTACTTGGCAGGGTTGTTGGTCATCAGGCGCATGTGNGTGATACCCANGTCGGACAGTATCTGGGCCCCCACGCCATACTCCCGGGAGTCGACGGGAAGNCCCTGGGACAGATTGGCATCGACGGTGTCAAGCCCCTCGTCCTGCANCCCATAGGCACGCAACTTNTGACCAATGCCGATGCCACGCCCCTCATGACCCCGCAGGTANACGATCAGACCAACNCCCTCNGATCCGATCTGGGCCANCGCGGCGTCCAACTGTGACCCGCANTCACAGCGCAACGACCCCAGGAGGTCGCCGGTGAGGCACTCAGAGTGAACGCGCACCAGCGGAGCATCAACCAAGGAAAGGTCACCCAACACATAAGCCACATGCTCTTCTTCGTCCAGCAACGACACGTAAGCGTGCGCCGTGAACTCGCCATACCTNGTGGGGATGCGTGCCGACCCGAAATGCTCAACCAGNTTCTCATGGCGNCGACGGTGGCGGATCAGGTCGGCGATCGAGATGAAGTGGAGGTCGTGNTCGACGGCGAAGACCTCCAAGTCGGGCACTCGAGCCATCGTCCCGTCGTCGTTCACGATCTCGCACAACACGCCGACCGGCTGGCGGTCGGCTAAAGCGCACAAGTCAACGGCNGCCTCAGTGTGACCGGCCCGCTTGAGAACCCCGCCGGCTCGAGCCCGCAGCGGAAAGATGTGCCCCGGTCGAGCGAACTCGGTTCCCAGGCGATTCCCATCGGCTAGGGCTACCACAGTGGCCGAACGGTCAGACGCAGAGATCCCCGTCGAGGTGCCCTGCGCTAGGTCAACCGACACCGTGAACGCCGTGCGCATCGACTCGGTATTGTCGACCACCATGAGCGGCAGGTCGAGTGCATCGGCCCGGTCGTTGGACATTGGCGCACAGATCACGCCCGACGTATGGCGGATCATGAACGCCATCTTCTCCGGGGTCATGGCGTCGGCCGCGATGATGAGGTCACCCTCGTTCTCCCGATCCTCGTCGTCCACGACGACCAGGAATTCGCCACGGGCATAGGCCTCGATGGCATCTTCGATGCTGGACAGCGGCATCATTCGCCTTTCTTCTTCTCGGATAGCTCCGCAGTGGGGATAGAGATGCGCCCGGCCCCCAGCAGTCCGGCCACGTAACGGGCGATGACGTCGGCCTCGACATTGAGCCGGTCACCAGGTGACCGGCCCCCAAAGGTCGTGACCTCGAGGGTGTGCGGGATGAGGGCCACGTCGAAGGTGCCACCCCAGCTGGACGACTCCCCCACCGAGGCCACGGTCAGACTGGTTCCGTCGAGGGTTACCGAGCCCTTCTCCACGACCTGGCCGGCCAGATCTTCGGGTAAGCGAAAGGTCAGCCAGCGAGAGCCGTCGGACTGGTCGACCACGGCCAACACCTCGGTGACGGTATCAACGTGGCCCTGGACAACATGACCCCCGAAACGTCCGTCAGCGGCCAGTGGACGCTCGAGGTTGACCGGGTCACCGATCGCCAGGTCGCCAATCGTGGTGCGCTCGAGCGTCTCGGGCACGGCGTCCACAGCAAACCATTCGTCGCCCCACTCGACGACGGTCAGACAGCAACCGTTGACGGCCACCGAGGCACCAAGAGTCACGTCGTCTAGCACCGTCTCAGCAGCCACAACGAGGCGTCGACCATCGCCGACGGCGTCGACCGCTCGGACCGTACCGAGTTCCTCGACGATCCCTGTGAACATCTGTCCTGTCTGCTCCCTCTTGTCGGACCCCGTTCAGGGTGGATCGGGAGAGCTGACGGGACCCGGCCGACGACACGGGACCGGACACCAGACGCCACAAGGCCACCGGCTCGATCCGCGGCGTCGCCACCGCATCCGACGTCCTCTCCCATCCGGACTTTGACCGTCGGCCCAGGACTCCCACCTGATCGGCCCCACCAGTTGTCCTCTAGAAAGGAACGATCGATGAGGTTCGCGGGCTGCGTCGGCCGAAGCCGACTCACCGCCGGTCGGGACTTTCACCCAACCCCGAGGACTCTGTTGTGGCGATCAGCGTATCCGCGCAGCCCGAGAGGCCACCCGCCGGCTAATACAGGCCCAGTAAGTGGCCTGCCATAGCCAGCACAGCTACCGTCAGGACGGGCCGAACCACCCGGTCACCCCCCACGACTGTCATCCGGGCGCCCAGCGCACCCCCCACCAGGAATCCGGCAGCCAAGATCAGGCCGGGCCCCCAGTCCACGAGGCCACCAGCGATGAAGACCGGCAGTGCCGTACAAGTCACCGCCACCACGACCAGCACCTTGACGTTGTTGGCCACCACCACGTCAAGCCCCGCCCGTGCCAGAGCTGGCATCATCAACAGGCCGATCCCGGCCTGAAAGGCACCGGCGTACAACCCCACCACGAAGAAGAGCACAGCGGCCGTCCGCGCCGACCACAGATGGGTCGCGTTATGGATCTGCGGTGGCCGCAACGACAGCAGTAGCAGCGGGACCATAAGTACACCAAAGACCCGCTCAAACGAGCCGGCGTCCACCCTCGAGATCAGAACGGAGCCGACCAACGCACCGACGACAACCGGAACTAGCACTGGTACCACCCGGCTCAGGCCCGCAACTCCCTGTCGACGGAACTCCTCCGCGGCCGAGACGTTCGAAGTCAGGATCCCCAGCCGGTTGGTCCCATTGGCTACATCGCCCGGCACGCCAACGAGAACCAGCAACGGGACAGTCAGCAACGACCCTCCTCCAGCGATGGTATTCACACAACCTGCAAAGAGGCCACCAGCTACCAGGAGTACCACGTCCAAGGCATCCATCTTTGGGGACCACTCAGGCCAGTGCGGTGCGGGTGTCGGCTACGTCGCGGTGCAGCTGATCCACGAGGGCGTCAAGGTCATCGAACGTTCGCTGGTCGCGCAGGTGGGCCACGAAGCGCACCCGGGCAGCCTCGCCGTACAGATCCGGCCCGCTGGAGTTGGGACCTCCCACTTCGAGCAAGTGTGCCTCCAGCAGGAGCGCCCCGTCGTCGTAGAAATGTGGGCGGGTGCCCAGCGATATGGCTGCGGCGTGGACCGAGCCGTCGGGGCGCTCGTACCAACCGGCATATACCCCGTCGGCTGGCAGAAGGATCGACGGGTCCACCCGCACGTTGGCCGTTGGGAAGCCCATCTGGCGGCCCCGCTGATCTCCGCCCCCCACCACCCCTCGGACCTCGTAGGGGCGACCCAGCATGGCGTTAGCCCACCCCAAATCAGCCCTAGCCAGCGCCCGACGGATAAAGGTGGATGACACCTGCTCGTGGTCCCGGGCCGGGCTGCCATCCAGGCCCACCAGACCCAGGCCGAGCACCTCGAAGCCGAGATTCTCACCCATCTCCCGCAGGAGGTCCACGTTGCCATGGCGCTGATACCCGAAGTGGAAGTCCTCCCCCACCACGATCAGGCCGGCGCCAACGCAGTCCACGAGGACGAAACGCACGAACTCCTCTGCCGACTCCATAGCCCTCACCTCGTCAAAAGGCACCACCATGGTCAGATCCACCCCGGTGGTGGCCAGTTGCTCCAACTTCTGGGCCGGATCGGTCAGCAGTAGTGGCGCCGATTCGGGCCGGACCACGCTTGCCGGGTGCCGATCGAAGGTGACCACAGTCGAGACCATGGAACGCTCGATGGCCAGACGCCGCACTTCGGCTATGACCTGCCGGTGCCCGACGTGGACACCGTCATAGGCCCCGATGGTCAGCGCTGTGCGCGGGGCGTCAATGGAATGGGGGGTGAGTTCCGTCCGGATCTCCACGGCGAGGAGGCTAGCCAGCGAGCGCCNCTAGGCCCGGACCNACAGATNAAGNNGTGGGAGCCAACACCATGGCGGGCTTGACCTGACCGGACCGGTCGCCGTGTGGCTCATATACGGCCAACAGGCTGCCATCGGGACCCAGNACCGGCCAAGGCCCNGNACCNACNAGGTCACTNTGTTCTTNAAGGCCCAGCGCCTCTGCGGCCATGGGCTTCCCGTGGGAAACATCGACGGCCGTCGCCTCGTCGACCACTACGCAGGACAAGTCACGNAGAGCCTCAGACATAGGTAGCAGCACCGGCGACTCCAACGGACAGGCATCANCCAAGGTGAACGACCCGACGGCGGTGCGNCGCAAGTTCCGCAANTGGGCGCCACCACCGAGGGCCTCTCCNAGATCGGCGGCCAGAGTCCGCACGTAGGTGCCCGATGAGCAGGCCACCACCACGTCGTAGACGCCTGGCTCATCCGCCGGGGCGACATCAAACTGGTACACGGTGACCGGGCGNGGNGNACGGTCTACCTCACCACCCTCCCTGGCGATCTCGTGGAGACGACGGCCCCCCACCTTCACCGCCGAGACCATTGGGGGAACCTGTTCGATATCGCCCACGAACCGGAAGGCCGCCTCGNCCACCTCGNCAGCNGTCACCCCCGCCATGTCGTAGGTGTCGGTCACATCACCCGAGGAGTCCAACGTGTTCGTTGCGGCTCCCAGGACAACCTGTCCGGTGTACTCCTTACCCAGAGCAGTCAGAAATCGAAGCAGGCGGGTGGCACGGCCCACGCCGAGCACCAGCACGCCAGTGGCGTCGGGATCCAGGGTGCCGGAGTGGCCGATCTTTCGGGTTCCCAGCACCCCGCGTGACCTGGCCACAACATCGTGGCTGGTCCAGCCGGCCTCCTTGTCGATGACGGCTAATCCCTCAGGAGACCGCCCGTCGGAACCTGGTCCCAACACGGTCACTCCTCCTCAGAGGCGATCTCGATCTCGCTCGCCCCAGCCGAACCTAGGCCCCTGAGGATCTCCTCAATCCGGTCGGCCGATCGGACGGTGTCGTCGACCATGAAGGTCAACGGCGGCACCCTACGGACCCTGGCCTGGTTGCCAATGGCCCGCTGCAACCGGGGCCGGTGCTCGGCCATGGCCTTCAACAGGTCAGCGTCGTCCACGTCCGATGTCAGGAACACCCGGGCGATGCTCAGGTCCTGGTCGGTCTCCACCCCGGCGACCGTCACGAAGCCGAGACGGTCGTCATCGATGCGTTCCAATTCTTCGGCCAGGATGCGGACCAACAGTTCGTTAAGTCGATCGGCTCGCTGGTATCCGCGTACCGAACCGCCAGAACGGGGCCCACGGGCTGCTCTCCGTCCCATGGCCGGCCCTAGGTGTGGGCGATCTCCCGCTCTTCGAAGGTCTCGATCACGTCGCCGTTCTTCAGGTCTTGGTAGTCCGAAAGCCCGATACCGCACTCGTAGCCGGACTGGACCTCGCGAACATCCTCCTTGAAGCGGCGGAGGGAACTGATCTCACCCTTCCAGATGATCGTGCCCTCCCGTAGGAAGCGGACCTTGGAACCACGAGTGATCGTGCCGTTGGTGACGTAGCAACCGGCGATCTTGCCGACCCGGGGCACCGAGAAGATCTCCCGGACCTCGGCTTCGCCGGTCACAACCTCCTCAAACTCGGGAGCAAGCATGCCGAGCATGGCCGACTCGAGCTCCTCGATCAGCTTGTAGATGATCTCATAGGACCGGATCTCGACGCCCTCAGCATCGGCCATCTCCCGGGCCTTGCGTTCCGGGCGGACGTTGAAGCCAATGATGGTGGCGTTAGAGGTGGCCGCCAGCTGGATGTCGTTCTCGGTGATACGACCCACNGCCCGGTGTACGAAGGCCAGCCGGACCTCCTCACGCTCGAGCTTGCGGAGGCTCTCCGTGACTGCTTCCAACGAACCGTTCACGTCGGCCTTTACGATCAGGTTCAGCGTTGCTGCCTCNCCCTTCTGGATCTGCTCGAAGATGTCCTCCAAGCGGGCTCCGCCGGACAGGGCGTGGGCATCCCGGCCNATGTTGGCCTGACGGCGCCAGTGGCCCCGCTTGTCAGCTACCCGGCCAGCGATCTTCTCGTTCGGAGCGACCACGAAGCCCTCGCCAGCGTCGGCCACATCGGACAGGCCCAGGACCTGAACGGGCGCAGACGGGCCNGCCTTNTTGATCTGACGACCCTGATCGTCGACGAGGGCACGTACTCGACCCCATGCGGCACCAGCCACCAGTGGGTCACCCACCTTGAGGGTGCCTCGTTGGACCAACACAGTGGACACCGGGCCGCGTCCAGTGTCCAAAAACGACTCAAGCACCACGCCCTGAGACCGACCATCGGGATCGGCCCGGAGGTCCTCGACTTCGGCGACCACGTTCAGATTGTCCAGCAAGTCCTCAATACCTAGGTTTTGTAGAGCCGAGACCTCAACACAGATCGTGTCGCCACCCCATGACTCGGGCACCAGGTTGAGTTCGGCCAACTGGCCCAAAACCTTCTGGGGATCGGCATTCTCACGGTCGATCTTGTTGACCGCCACAATGATCGGCACCTCAGCCGCCCGAGCGTGATTCAACGCCTCGACGGTCTGGGGCATCACGCCGTCATCAGCNGCCACCACGAGAACCACGATGTCGGTCGAACCTGCACCACGGGCNCGCATGGNNGTGAAGGCCTCGTGGCCNGGGGTGTCGATGAATGTCAGTGAACGCCCGCCACGCTCCACCTGATAGGCGCCAATATGTTGGGTAATGCCGCCGGCTTCGTCGTCGACGACATTGGCGCTACGGATCTGGTCTAAGAGTTGCGTCTTACCGTGATCGACGTGTCCCATCACGGTGATGACCGCAGGGCGAATCGGCGCCCCGTCGTCGTCGAGGTCGTCCACCACGTCCAGTAGTTGGAGCAACTCGACCTCCTGCTCCTCGCCCGGGTCGACCATGCGAATCTCGGCGCCCAACTCAGCGGCGAACAGTTCGATCATGTCGTCAGATAGGGACTGAGTGGCCGTGACCATCTCACCCTGCTGCATGAGGAACCTCACAACGTCAGCAGCCGTGCGGTTCAGCCTCGGTCCCAGGTCCAAAGCCGTGCAGGCGCGCTCGACGACCACCTCGCCCTCGGGCACCTCCGTGTCATCGGGTGTGTAGGACGGCACGTCCATCGGCTGAAGTTCTTCACGGCGACGACGGCGACGCCCCTTACGGCGCGGTGGGCGACGCCCTCCAGGGCCACCACCCGGGCCACCGGGTCGCCCTCCTGGACCACCAGGTCGGCCTCCGGGGCCACCACCGGGCCCGCCAGGACGTCCGGGACCCGCACCGGGCACCGACTCGCGGGGACCACCACCCATCGGAGGACGGCGGCCAACTGGGGGCGGACTGGTCCGGCGACCAGTAGGGCCGCCAGTCGGCGGCGCGGTCCGACGACCAGCTTGGCCGGGTGGCGGTGGGATCGGCTTGCCAGAGTGAGAGACGGGGGGCCCGGGAGGCGGTGGAATCGGCTTACCGGACGACGACAACGGGGGCGTCGAGCCCACGGGCGGCACGACGGGGGCGTTCGGGCCAGCGACCTTGGCCGCCGGGTCGGGCACGGACGGGCTGCCATTGGCGGGGGTGTCGGCGGCGGCACCGTCTGATGCGGTCGATTCTGGTGCCGACTCAGCTGACCGCTTGGGGGGCGCCGAGGATCCACTGGACGAGATAACCCGACGCGGTGTGGCCGGGGCGGAATCCGGCTCGGGAGCAGGTTCCGGCTCGGGAGCAGGTTCCGGCTCGGGAGCAGGTTCCGGCTCGGGAGCAGGT
>PAXM01000022.1 GCA_002714485.1 Acidimicrobiaceae bacterium | reverse complement strand
CGTGCTACCTGTCCTGTTCACCACTCCACCTCCGATTCCTCTAAGAGTGGGGTGAGTGGCAGTTCCAGGACGAACCGGGCGCCAGAGCGTCCGTCCACCCGGTCCTCTACCCAAACCCGCCCCCGATGGAGGCGGAGATCCTCGGTCACCAGGCTGAGCCCCAAGCCGGTTCCGCCACCAGCACCCCGGCGTCCTCCGGCAGAGCCACGCGCGAACCGATCGAAGACCTCCTGACGTTCGTGCACGGGGATGCCAGGTCCCTCATCTTCCACAGCGATACGGATGACAGCGTCGTATTCCATGGATAGGACCGTGGAACCCCCACCGTGTCGACGGGCGTTGTCCAACAGGTTGGCCATCACCCGGGCCAGTCGTCGTTTGTCGGCGTCGATTACAAGGGAGTCGGTCCCCGCTGGTAGTACCAGCGTCAGGGACGGATCCTCGGCTGCCGTGGCCTGGAGGAAGCGCACTAGATCCACCTCGGTCAGGTCGAGGGCAGCCACTCCGGCGTCGTAGCCTGAAATCTCGAGCATCTCGTTGACGAGGCGATTGAACCGTTCGAGGTCTTCCACGAGTAGGTCCAGGGCGATACGGGAACGATCCGAGAGCTCCTCTCTTCGGGCTTCCAGCACTCCGACGCCAGCCATAAGAGTGGTCAGCGGACTCCGGAGTTCGTGGCTGACGTCTGAGGCGAACCGAGCGTCTCGATGGATGCGTTCCTCGAGGGCGCGAGCCATCTCGTTGAACGAGTCGGAGAGTCGATCCAAGTCCGGGTCGGCCTGAGGTCCGAGGCGGGTGTCGAGGCGGCCGCCGGCGATGGCCTCGGCGGCGCCACGGATGCGTCTGAGGGGGCGGAGCATTCGGCGGGCTGCCCAAGATCCCAAAAGAGCGGCCAGAACGGTGGTGGCCGCGCCGGCACCGAGCAAAACGATCCGGAGGTCGTCGAGGGTCTCGGAAACCTCTGCTAGGTCGACAACGGCGTAGTAGTCAGCGTCGAAGGCAGCCAGTGGGATACCGACTACGAAGTGCGGTTGACCGCGTACTGGCGCCAGGACCTGTCCGGCTGCCCGGTCGTTGAGCCTGAGCACCAGGTTGGGTGGGAGGTCATCGCGGTCGAGTTCTGGAGCCGGTAGCCAGTCGTCGCCCAGCCGGATGATCCTTTGACCTCCCTCCAGACGGGTCAGAGAGTCGGCGATGGTCTGGATGTCCCCGATGGAGGAATCCGGCGTGAGCTGGTTGCTGAGACGGGTGGCGTTGGCGACGGCCATGGCGGCAGCCGCCCCCTCCCGGGACTCAATGAGCTGGCGGCGGGTCAGAACAAGGGTGCTGAGGGCCAGCAGGATCGATACCAGGAGCCCACCCACCGCAAAAAGCACAGCGATCCGGTTCCCCAGACCGAGGCGGCTGGTTTCGTCGGTCATGTGGTCTTCCGGTTCGGGTGCGGTGTCGACGTTAGGTGGTTCGGGGTGGGCCGGTCTCATCCTTGAAACTTGTAGCCCATGCCGCGGATGGTGGTCACGTAACGGGGGTTGCCCGGGTCGGGTTCGATCTTGGTTCGGAGGCGTCGGACGTGGACATCGACGAGACGCCCATCACCGAAGTAGTCGTAGCCCCAGACCTTTTCGAGAAGGTCCTCGCGACTCAGCACCCGGCCGTCGGCGGCAGCCAATTCGAGGAGGAGGCGGAATTCGGTACGGGTTAAGTGGACCTCGTCTCCGGCTTGGCGCACCACGCCCTCTTCGGGAAGCACCTCCAGATCGCCCACGTGGATTCGGTTGGGTTGCACGTCGTCGGACCGAACCCGCCGCAGCAGGGCTCGGATTCGTGCTGAGAGCTCCTTCGGATCGAAGGGCTTGCGGAGGTAGTCGTCGGCACCGGCCTCGAGGCCGGCCACTACGTCGTGGCTGTCGGACCGGGCGGTCACCATGACGATGGGGACGTCTCCCAGTCGTCGGATGTTTCGACAGACCTCGAAGCCGTCTATGCCGGGAAGCATGATGTCGATGAGGACTACGTCGGCGGGCTGGCGACTGAAGGCGTCGAGCGCTTCCTCGCCGCTGGCCGTTTCTTCGACATCCCATCCCTCCTCTTCGAGCGCCATGCGCACGGCGGTACGGATGCGTTCGTCGTCCTCAACGGTCAGGATCCGGGTACTCATCCCAAGATGCTGCCCCATGGAGGGCCTCCGTGTCGCCCGATTGGTGCTCTGAGGGCCCGAGAGTCGACCGGAATCCGCGCCTCCGCCCGACATTTGTAGTCAGACACGGTCGGCTCCAACGGTTTGAAGCAGGTCCAAAAGGGGCCCGTGGATAGCGGCCGGAGCGGCCACCATCATCTCCCCGGTGCTGGGTCGTCCGTCCAGATCGGTGACCCTGCCTCCAGCCTCGGAGACCAGGACGGTGCCGGCTGCACAGTCCCAGGGGTTCAGGCCTTGCTCGAAGTAGGCGTCGACACGTCCGCACGACACCGAGGCCAAGTCGGTTGCTGCGCCGCCCATCCGACGGATGTCTCTGATCTGAGGCAACAGGCCGACTAGAACCTCGGCTTGACGTCCACGGCGGTCAGGGTCGTATGAAAAGCCGGTAGCTACTAGGGCGGCAGTCAGATCAGTCGTACCGCTCACCCATACTTGTTGGCCATTGCGGGTTGTGCCGTGGCCAACAGCCGCGGCGAACTCGTCTTCCAGTAGGGGATCCAGCACGACCCCGACGACAGGCTGGCTGTCGACCTCCACACCAATGGAGATAGAAAATCCGGGATGGCCGTATACGAAGTCTGTCGTCCCGTCGATCGGATCAACCACCCATCGGATGTTGGAGGTGCCCTCCACCCCGGTGCCCTCCTCGCCGAGGATCGAGTCTCCGGGTCGAGCATCGAGAATCCGACTGACGATCTGGTCCTCGGACCATCGGTCCACCTCGGTGACCAAATCGCTGGCGGTGCTCTTAGTGGACGAGACGTCGACTCGCCCCGCACGACGCCTGATCTCTGGGCCAACTGCCCGAGCGATGTCCAGCGCTAGATCCCGGAGTGCGGCGTGGTCGACCACGGTGAGGTCGGTCAGTCCACCGGATGTCGGTCCCGGGCAGCCTGTTGCCGCTCGGTGGCCTGCCATTCAGCCATGGCGCGCAAGGAAAGTACTGCTACCACAGCCACCCCAGCGGCGGCGATGACCGCCCCGACGAGACCCATTAAGCCGGCGAGGGCCGGACAGCCATCAGCGCACTGGAGGTCGGTCACCGCGTGTCCGATCAGGCCGCCGGAAATCCCGGCCACGAGGATGGCGAGGAGAGCCAGGGTGCGGGCCAGAGTCGAAGGTTCGGCGGAGGAAAGGCCGGCGTCGGTGGACTTGCTCACGAGTGGAACGCTACCGGCCCCCTCTAGGTGCCTGTCAGACTGCGTAAATGGCTAGGCGACCTGATACGGCCGGGGAGGCGCCCCGGGGAAGGAACAGGGAGTGGAGGGTCGGTAGCGGGTTATTGCTAGCCGATAAGGAGGGGCGGCCCGCAAGGCTCCTCGATGGAGTGATTGGGACACACGTCCTACTGGTGGCCAACCGACGGCGTGGGGGACTGCTGGACTGGAGTCCACCCGGCGGTGTGGTGGACCCAGGGGAGACGCTCCTCAATGCGTTGACGCGGGAGGTGATTGAGGAGACTGGCCTGCAGGTCAAGGAGTGGTCCGGGCCCTCCTACCGGATCCGTGTGGACTTTCCTGATCGGGCAATGACCCTCGAGGTTGAGGTCCATCGGGCTCTGTCGTGGGACGGAGAGATCGCATTCACCGACCCCGACGGAATCGTGGAGGACGCACGCTTCGTCACCTTCGATGCGGTCCACGGCCTGATGGCTTCGGCTCCCCTATGGGTACGAGAACCTCTGGAGTATTGGTTGCTGGCCTGGCTGGCAGGCGGTGAGAGTGAGGTGTCGCCAGTACACGGATTCGTGGCCCGGAGGCACGAGACATCAGCTCTTTCGAAGGAGTGGTTGGTGGAGCGAGTAGATCTCCCACCGAGCGAATGAGGGTTGGGGGGTGAGTAGCGGGACGCCCATTCTGCATGTGGATATGGACGCCTTTTTCGCGTCTGTGGAGTTGGTTCGCCGCCCAGAACTCAGGGGCCGACCTGTGGTGGTGGGCGGCGAGGGGGACCGTGGGGTAGTGGCGGCAGCGTCCTACGAAGCCCGGGCGTTCGGGGTGCGATCGGCGATGCCGTCGACGAGAGCCCGACGTCTGTGTCCGGACCTTGTTTTCCTTGGTGGTGACCACCGGTTGTACCGCGAGGTCAGCGACCGAATCATGGAGGTCTTCGGCCGCTACTCGCCATTGGTTGAGCCGCTCTCGTTGGACGAGGCATTTCTCGACGTGTCCGGTGCGAGCCGGTTGCATGGTCCGCCCGAGACCGTGGCGGCGGCCATCAGACGAGACCTAGTGGCCGAAGAGTCATTGACCTGCAGCGTGGGGGTGGCCCCCAACAAGTTCCTGGCCAAGTTGGCTAGCGGGCGAGCCAAGCCAGTGGCTGGTCCTGCCGGGCCAAAGCCCGGATCGGGCATCGAAGTGGTCCCGGCCGATGGGGTGGAGGCATTCTTGGATCCGCTGTCTGTCCAGTCGGTGTGGGGGGTCGGACCGCGGACATTCGAGCGCTTGGAGCGGTATGGAGTACAGACGATCGCTGACCTACGTGAGCTACCAGCGGAGACCCTGGTATCGACACTGGGTCGTTCAGCGGGTAACCAACTGTGGCGCCTTGCCCGGGGCATCGACGATCGACGAGTGGAGCCTGACCGGGCCACGAAGTCCATTGGTCACGAGGAGACGTTTGCGCGTGATTTAGCCGGCACGGATGAGGTCCACCGTCACCTAGTCCGGATGGTCGATGCGGTGGCCCGTCGGGTCCGTGGTGCCGCCGTGGTCGGGAGAACGGTGTCGGTGAAGCTCCGGTATCCAGACTTCACCACTGTGGGNCNGAGCCAGACGTTGGCTGACCCCACCGACCTTGCAGTNGAGATACTGGCGGCCGCAACTTCGCTAGTGGACTCGATTGACATCACGCCGGGCATTCGGCTCCTCGGGGTNTCGCTGAGCAATCTGCAGGACGGTTCGGTTCGGCAACTCCGNTTCGAGGACGTAGCTGCCCCCGAGGGAAGGGCNCCCGGNTGGCGNGACGCCGAGGGGGCGGTGGATCGGATNCGGGAGCGGTTTGGCACTGGGGCCATTGGNCCGGCAGCGGCTGANGNTATAGGCCACAAAGAGGTCGGTGACAGCCAGTGGGGACCTGACCTCTGAGTGCTTTCGAACTTCCGATATTGGGCCCGGGCGCGTTGTCGCTCGCCCCCCCCTGTGCGATGCTTACCGGGTGCCGTTGTCGGAGGACGAGGAACGCATCCTCAGCGAGATGGAGGAACGTCTCAGCGAGACGGATCCCCGATTGGTTCGCGAGGTAAGCGAGACCACCCTCTACACCCAACCGCTGCGCTCGATGAAGTGGGCTATNGGNGGCTTCNTAACCGGAGTGGNCTTGATGGTGACGACNCTTTCGACCTCNTACCTCCTGGCCTTNGTTGGATTCCTAGTGATGCTGGGCTCGGCGTTGCGTCTAGAGCGCAATGCCCGCCAGGTGGGGCGTACCGGTCTGCGTCAGGNCGCCGGTTCGGGCCGGACTTCCTCNCTGCGCGATGTGGTTGGCGANACCCGAGCCCGGGCGCGTGATCGGATGCGTGACCGCTTCGGGCGCGGCGAGGGCGGCCGGATCTGACCGGAGACGATCTNCGTCGGCCCACAGTGCTAGCCGTTGACGTGGGAGGGACCAAGTTGGCGGCTGGTTTGGTGACCAGCGGTGGACGACTGGTCGAACAGCTTCGAACGGTGACCGATCCCGCTGTGTCAACTTCAGGTGATCAGCCACCCTGGCCGGCTCNCGGTAGGACGGATCCCACCTTTGAGGCGCTCTGGTCNATCGTGGAGCCGTTCGTTGACCGGGCTGAGGCGGTGGGTGTGGGATGTGGGGGTCCAATGGTCGGAGGGCCGGGAGACCGCCGGATGTCTCCACTTCACATCCGCGGGTGGGAGGAGTTTCCATTAGCCGAGCTCCTTGCTGAGCGATCTGGTTTGGATGTAGCGGTCGACAATGACGCCAAGGCACTGGCCTTAGGGGAGGGATGGTGTGGGGCGGCGGCNGGCCGCCGGGATTTTNTGGCAATGGTCGTTTCGACCGGTGTCGGCGGGGGAATCGTGCTCGACGGCTGTCTTCTGGGCGGGGATACGGACAACGCAGGCCACATCGGACATCTCGTAGTCGACCCTGAAGGGCCATTATGCGCCTGCGGTTCAAGGGGCTGCCTTGAGGCAGTGGCGTCAGGTACAGCCATCGCGGCGGCTACCGGTGCACCCGCCGCCGATGCCAGTGCAGAGGTTCGACGAAGGGTTGGAACCATGGTTGGTAGGGGAGTNGGGGATGTAGTGAACCTGCTNGACCTTCCGCTGGCTGTGGTTGCTGGTTCGGTCGCCCTGGGTTTCGGTACGCCATTNTTCGAGGCCGCCAGTGAAGCCCTCCAGGCGAGGTGCGGTCTGGACTTCACGGGTGGGGCGCGGATCGTTCCAGCGGGCCTCGGTCAGGACGGCCCGCTGGTCGGTGCTGCAGCGGTCTGGCACCACTATGCGGGTTCTGGAGTACTGCCTTCGGGGCCAGCCATAAGGGAGAATCTGGGCTGATGGATGCCCGGTGGTTCGCGCGTATGGCGATCGCCATGTTGATTCGGCCATGGTTGTGGGCCGTGGCGGTTCGTCAACTGGGACGTTTGGCCGGGCGNGGTTGGTGGCGTCGTCCGCCGTTCCTNCCNGTGCCGGCCCGCGCNTATNCGGCATTCNGGGCCACTACCCAGTACGGCGANCCGACAGCAGCCCCNTCGATAGACGACGTCTTGGTGTGGTTGCANTGGGTCCGACGATTCCCAGGNTGANCTTGCTAGCNGAGTGGGAGATCCGACACCCNGAGGGTTCGGTGGCCGAGTGTCACGGAGCGGTAGGGGCTATCACCTCAAGGGCCGTGCTTCGACATCAGGTGCACAGGGCNACGGTAGTGCTGGGTAGTGGCCAGAGGGACCTNCTNGGTCTGGCTTCCAGGGCNTCAGNGTTGGGCCTCNACGTGGTTCGGCGCCGCTCTGGCGGGGGTGCGGTCTTNCTNCGGCCCGAAGGGATGATGTGGGTCGATCTACTCCTCCCCCGGGGAGACCCGCTTTGGGACGATGACTTGGGGCNGTCCTCATTGTGNCTNGGCGCGGCCTGGGTGGACGCCTTGGCAGTGGCGGGTGTGGAGTCCGATGTCTATCGAGGGGCCCATACGACTGGGCTTACGGGCCGGGCGATCTGCTTTGTGAGTCGTGCAGCCGGCGAGGTGCTATGCGGTGATCGCAAGGTGATCGGGATCAGCCAACGCAGGGACCGGAGTGGGGCCCGCTTCCAGTGTGCGGTCTTATTCGGTGGTNACGCCGNNACCAACTCAGTGGTTCCATTGGTCGACCTGTTGGGACTGGATCCCCGGGCTGAAGCGTTAGCCGAGGTGGAGGCCAGAGTNGGNGGCCTGCCGTNGGGTCCAGGAGATCCNGGCCCGGAAGAGTTGTTCGATGCGTTCCTNGGAGTCCTCAGCCGCACNTGCTGAGCCCCCTCTATGANAGTCCACTGAGATTGCTGGNCTTNGCGCGCCCGAAAAGACGTTNNTCNGGCGATCNGTGGGGGCTATTTGCATTTTGTGGGGCATAGGGGGATAATGTGGGGCCTTGTGGGGAGAAATGGGGATCTGAGTTCAGGAAAACCCGTCGTATCCGGATCTCCGAATCCCCAACAAGGGATTGACAGAACCAGGTCGAGAACCGCAAAAGCAGAGGGGAGGCACCGACATGGTCTTCGTGGGAACCCACGACCACACGCTGGACGACAAGGGCCGTCTTGTGCTTCCCGTCAGATTCCGGAGCCACTTCGCCGAATCGGCCTACCTATCGCCGGGAGCTGGGTGCATCTCCCTATGGGAGCCCGATCTCTTCTTGCAGATGATGAANCGACTNGGCGAGCAGGTCCGTTCCGGCGAGGTCAAACAGCAGGAGCGAAACTACGTNGCCCACTCATCCAGCATCGTNCGTCCCGACGCCCAGGGGCGGATAGTGATACCCGAACGACTCCGGGCCTTTGCTTCGCTCACCCACGACGTGAAGGTGTGCGGAACGGTCGACTCCGTCGAGATNTGGGACGCCGCCAACTGGTCGGCCAACGCGGCCGACATGGATCAGCCGGTGTCCAACGTCTTTCTTCGTGGCGGCGGCATCTGATTCATGGTGTCCCGGAAGTGACCGCTCCGGGTGACACACGACCTGACCCATCGAACACAGGAGCACAGCATCACCCAAGAGACCTGATGATCACGACGAGCGGCCGCTGGGTAGCTCGTCCCTGGACCGTCTCCCGGTCGGCAGGATGGAAGGCCCCTACTCCGCCCGCTTGCCATNCAGCCCGATTCGGGGAGACATCCCGACAGGCGTTTGCTGGTCGGGGGACGGTCGAGGGACGAGCCCTGGGTACCGAACGGCGAGGTCGTCGGACAGGTGTGGACCGGACTATGGCGAAGCAGGTTAATAACGGAACTCCGCCCAGTAAGCCGGCGGTGGGTGCTCCCGGGGCTTCTGCCTTCCACCACTTACCAGTGATGTGCGATGAGGTTCTGGAGGTTCTCGGCTCAGGGCCATCGGGCATCGTGTTGGATGCCACCGTAGGTGGTGGGGGCCACGCAGCGGCGATCCTTGCTGCCAACCCGGACATAAGCCTGTTGGGCCTGGATTGTGACGACGCAGCATTGACCGCTGCCGCCGAACGTCTCGAACAGTTTGGGGATCGAGTAGTGCTCCACCGCTCGGCATTCGGTGATCTGGCAGGCGCAATGGGCGCCGCCGGCGTCGCAAGCATTTCCGGTTTCCTGTTCGACCTCGGGGTCTCCTCTCCACAGTTGGACTGGGCAGAGCGAGGCTTTAGCTATCGGGAGGCCGGACCCTTAGACATGCGGATGGATAGGCGCCAGCGGCTCACCGCTGCGGAGGTGGTCAACGGCTACGAGGAAGCCGAGTTGGCCCGGATCCTCTACCGAAATGCCGACGAACGCCACGCCCGTCGGATTGCTCGTACCGTCGTGGCCGCACGCCCGGTAGCCGACACGTCCCAGTTGGCCGAGTTGGTACGCGAGGCCATTCCGGCCCCGGCCCGTCGTCGTGGTGGCCATCCTGCCAAACGCACCTTCCAGGCCATTCGGATCGAGGTCAATGGTGAACTGGAGCAGTTAGCTGGCGCCCTAGATGAGGCGATTCGCCGTTTAGTGCCCGGGGGTATGGGAGTGGTTCTCTCTTATCACTCCGGGGAGGACCGGATCGTGAAGGAGCGGTTCGATCGAGCGGCCACCGGTGGCTGTGCTTGTCCCCCCCGTCTCCCGTGTGCCTGCGGCGCGACGCCAATAGCCACCCTGTCCCGCCGGGCTGGCCGGACACCGATTGTCGACGAGGCCACCAGTAATCCTCGAGCGGCCAGCGCTCGACTCCGCTCATTGGAGCGAATCGTTGGAACGGTAGGCCCTCGATGACCGCTGTCCTTCGCCCGGTCCGGATCGCCCGACCCGCAGCGACGGGGCAGCAAACCCTGCCAGCTGCGCAAAGGGCCACCTTCGGGATGCTTGGGCTCCTGGCGATGGTCGCCTTCTTCGTAGGCCTGATGATTCTCGCCAACTTCCACGTCGTGGTAATCGGAGACCAGTTCGAGTTTGACCGCCTCGAGCGGCGGTTTGAGGACGGCCTGGAGAGGGCTCAAGTTCTACGGAACGAGGTGGCGAAGCTGGAAAACCCCGACCGGATCTTGCGGGTAGCGGAGGGACGTCTCGGAATGGTGCCTCCAACTCAGCGCCTCCAATTAGCCGTTGTCCTACCTGATGCCGTGGGAGGTGGCCTCGCGGCGCCGGTTGGTGATCCTTTCGCCGGTGGGAGCCGGTGAGTCGCCAACCTGAGGTCACGGGGGCGGCCGGGCGTGGCGTCACGCGTCAGGTACCGCTCCGGGAGACGCAAGTCGTTCTTCGACGTCGTTTGGTGGCCGTGGGGTCCCTGCTGGTGGTGGCAGCGGGTCTATTGATCTGGCGGTTGGCGGTAGTTCAACTAGCCGAGCCCGACCGGTTCTTGGCCTATGGGGAATCCCAGCGGATTCGCCCCGTGGAGTTGGTGGCTACCCGTGGTGCCATCATTGACCGCAATGGCGTAGACCTCGCCCTCTCCCTCTCCCTACCGTCCCTCGTGGCCAACCCGATGCGCGTGGACGAACCCCGCCTAGCGGCACTCCGGCTGGCCGGGATCCTCGATGTTGACGTGGACTTCCTAGAAGGGCGACTGTCCGGTGACGGTCAGTTCGCATACCTCGGCCGTCAACTGGATCCCGCGGTTGCTGCCGAGGCTATGGACCTTGGCCTGGCGGGTATCAGGATCGAAGAGGAGCGGGCACGCGTCCGCCCGGGGAACCGTTCGGCGCTGGGGGTGCTGGGGCGTACCAACGTCGACTCGGTGGGCATTAGTGGACTGGAGTTGGTCTACGACGGACTCCTGTCTGGGGTGCCCGGCCTCAAGGTGATCGAGCGGGATCTCTGGGGAGCGTCGATCCCGGGTGGCGAGTATTCGGTCGAAGCGCCAACTCATGGTCGGACCCTGGTTCTGACTATCGACCGGTCACTACAATTCGAAGCCGAACGACTCCTGGTGGAGGGCGTGGAGCGGGCGGGTGGTCAGAGCGGCGTCTTGGTGGCCATGGACCCGGCCTCGGGTCAGGTGCTGGCGTCGGTGACCGTGGTCCGTGGTGACGACGGTGTGATCCAGATCTCCGGTGAGCACCGAGCCGTCACCTGGACCTACGAACCTGGTTCCATAATCAAGCCCTTGACGGTCTCGGCGGTCTTGGACGCCTCAGTGGCTTCGCCTGACACAGTCCGTGAGGTCCCGGGTCGGATTGAGGTCCACGATGCCACCTTCCGGGATACGCCACTACACGATCCGTTAGACCTCACGGTCTCTGACATACTGCGGCGGTCCTCCAACGTGGGCACGATCATGTTGGCCTCCGACCTGGGCCCGGACGCCCTGTACTCGAAGTTCCATGATTTCGGCCTAGGTCGGGTCTCAGCACTGGAGTTCCCTGGCGAATCTGGGGGCAGCCTTCTGGCCCTCTCCCGGTGGTCTGGGACTTCGTTACCCACCATCTCCATCGGACAGGGGGTATCAGCCACCCCGATGCAGATGGTGACCGCCTATGCGGCCTTAGCCAACAGGGGAGTTCGGCCCGCGCCCACCTTGGTGCTTGGAACGCGAGACGATGGGGGAATGTTTGAACCACAGCGTGCCGGCCGCACCACGACGGTCGTACCAGCGACGGTGGCCGCGGAGGTAGTGGCCATGATGGAGGGGGTCGTGGAGTCGGGAACGGGAACTCGTGCCGTGGTGCCGGGGTATCGGGTGGCTGGAAAGACGGGAACTGCTTGGAAGCCCCGACCGGGTGGGGGCTACGGCTCTGACGGGGATCGGGACTACGTGGCGAGTTTCGTGGGCCTCCTGCCGGCCGACGAGCCACAACTAGTGGTCCTTGTAGTGGTTGACGAGCCATCTTTGGCGCACTACTCGGGTGGGAGGGCCGCCGCTCCGATCTTCTCGGAGTTTGCCCAGTTCGCCGTTCGGCGTCTTCGGATTCCGTCGGAGGCCGAGCGAGCGGGGTCTGAGCAGGCAGGTCGGGTTCGGGCTATAACGCCAGCCCACCAGCGACTGCTCGACGAGGCACTACTCGAGTCGGCCGCCCCGTTACCCGGGGGCTGAGATGCGGCTGGCCGCTCTCCTGGTCGCGGCAGGTCTAGACGGACAGTCGTCTGTTTCATGGCCCGGCGCGGGAACTGAGGACCCCGAGATAGTCCGGGTGTCTCACGATTCTCGGAGCGTGGTCTCTGGGGACTTGTTCTGCTGTATCACTGGTGGAACGCATGATGGGCACCGGTTCGCTGCCGATGCGGTGGCCGCTGGTGCAGTAGGGCTGCTGGTCGAACGTCCGGTTATTGACGCATCGGTTCCGGTCGTCCGGGTGTCGTCGGTCCGTCAGACCATGGGGCCGGTGGCTGCCGCTCTTCACAGTTGGCCGTCGCGATCTTTGGATCTGGTGGGGGTGACGGGCACCAACGGCAAGACCAGCGTTGTTCATCTACTCCGTTCTATTCTCAGAGCGTCAGGCCGTCGGGCAGAGTCCTGGGGCACGTTGTCTGGGGAACGCACGACCCCCGAGGGGACCGATCTCCAGGCGACGATTGCTAGTTGGGTTGCCGGCGGAGTTGATGCCGCGGCCCTCGAGGTGTCCTCCCACGCCTTGGCGCAGTATCGGGTGGACGGCACCACGTTCGCTGCCGTGGCATTCACGACCCTTGGTCGGGATCACCTCGACTTCCACGGCTCTATGGAGGATTACGAAGCGGCGAAGGCCCGACTCTTCGATGGGACCTTTGCAGGCCGTGCGGTGATTTCAACAGCGGACCTGGCAGGTCGACGGATGGCTAGGAGGGCTGAGATCGCTGGCATGTCGGTGGTCGCTATCGACCCCCATTCGGCCGACTCGACCGTGTCGGCTACTGGCTGCACCGTGGCCTGGAGGGGGAGGACTCTGGTGGTGAACACAGGCGGCCGGTTTACTGTGGCAAACGCGCTGTTAGCCGCTGAGCTGGCCCTGGTGCTCGGTTGTAGTGAGGAAGAGGTTGTGGCTGGGTTGACAGCTGCCACTCCGGTTCCGGGGCGTTTCCAACCGGTTTCCCTCCCCGGGGGGCCGACCGTGATTGTCGATTACGCCCATACTCCCGATGCACTGGAAGCGGCACTGGCTGCTGCGCGCGATGCGCTAAATATGTCAACTGGGGGACCTGATCGGTCACCTGACCGGAAGCCGGGTCGGTTGGTCGTGGTCTTCGGTTGTGGCGGTGAGCGTGATGTCGGAAAGCGCTCGCTAATGGGTCAGGTAGCCGATGAATCGGCCGATCTGGTGGTCGTCACTTCAGACAATCCTATGGGTGAACCACCGGAGGGGGTCATAGCGGACATCCTTGCGGGAATGGAGCGTCCGGATTTCGTTGTCGAACCCGACCGTCGCCGTGGTATCGCCGCGGCGTTGGCCACCGCTACACCCGATGACCTGGTTGTCGTTGCTGGACGGGGGCATGAGACGTCTCAGGAGGTCGCGGGGCGGTTCGTGCCGTTCGACGACCGCAAGGTGATCGTCGAAGAATGGGAGAGACTGCGTTCCTCCATTGCGGGTACTGAAAGTCCTACCGAGGGTCCCACCAGCAGGTCCACCCAGTGATCCGCGTCCTCCTCGCCGCAGGCATCGCCATGGCGGTGTCTCTGATCGGAACCCGTCTACTCATTCTCTGGTTGACCCGCCTGCGTCTTGGCCAGCCCATCCGAGATGATGGACCCGAGGGTCACATGACCAAGGCCGGTACTCCGACGATGGGAGGCCTGGCCATCGTCGGTGGGGCATTCCTTGGTTATGTCCTGAGCGACCTCTACCGGGGTATTTACACCAGGACGGGGATCTTCGTGATGCTGGCCATCGTCAGCGGCGGGTTTGTCGGGCTGCTGGACGATTGGATCAAGGTGGTCCGGGAGCGCAGTCTCGGCCTGAGTAAGCGAGCCAAGATGCTCGGACTTCTAGCGGTAGCGGTGACCTTCGCCGTGTTGATGCTGGAGTACGCACCGACCCACACCACGCTTTCGTTCACACGCTTTGACCAACCGGGACTCGAGTTGGGTGCCGTATTGTGGTCCATCTGGGCGGTGGCGCTGATCACCGGGTCGGCCAACGCTGTAAATCTGACAGATGGGCTAGACGGGCTGGCTGCTGGAGCGGGTACGTTCTGCTTCGGTGCCTACACGGCCATTGCCTTCTGGCAGTTTCGGTATCCCGAGACCTACGACATAGCCCATGCTCTAGACCTCTCCGTAGTGGCCGCTGCCATGGCGGGTGGATGTCTGGGCTTCCTTTGGTGGAACGCTGCGCCGGCGAAGATCTTCATGGGGGACACGGGCTCATTGGCCATTGGTACCGGTTTGGCCACACTGGCGCTGGCTACGGGGACACACCTGCTACTTCCCATCGTGGCCGGCCTGTTCGTGGCCGAGACCGTTTCGGTAATCGCGCAAGTCACGAGCTTCCGTCTATTAGGAGGTCGTCGGGTCTTCCGGATGGCCCCCATTCACCACCACTTTGAGCTCTGCGGTTGGCCCGAGACCACCGTCATTATCCGTTTCTGGATTATGGCTGGCTTATGCACGGCAGCTGGCTTGGGCATCTTCTACGCCGAATCATTGTCGGCCGGAGTGGCCGACGGGATCGACGGATGACCGATTCCGCGACCCTGGTTCTGGGGTTAGGCGTAGCTGGTCAGGCCGTCTTGGAGGCGCTGGTTCATCGTGGGGTCAAGGCCTTGGCTGTGGACGACGCCCCGGGTGACGCTGCGCGGCGGTGTGCCGAACGGCTAGGTGTCTCACTTGTGACGGCCCCTAGCCCGACCGACTGGCCACGGCTCCTAGACGGGGTCGCCGAGGTGGCCATGGGGCCCGGGATACCCGACTCGCACCCATGCCACGAAGCGGCCCGGGTGGCCAATGTGCCCGTCATTGACGAATCGGATCTTGCTGCCCGATGGGACGACCGCCCTCGCTGTGCGGTGACTGGGACCAATGGCAAGACGACGGTGGTGACCCTCGTAGTCGAAATGCTGGAGCGGTCTGGTGTCCGTGCACTCGCTGCTGGAAATACTGATACGCCACTTGTCAGGGCCATCGATGACGTGGAAGCGGCGATGTTCGTGGTCGAGGCCTCCTCTTTTCGACTAGGCCATGCAGGGGCGTTCCGAGCCTCTCCGGCCGCCTGGTTGAACTTGGCGCCGGACCACCTCGATGTGCACGCCGACCTGGCCGCCTACGAGGCGGCCAAGGCAAGGGTCTTCGAAGGTGTTGCCAGACCGTCAGACGCAGTGGTCAACGCCGCTGACCCGGTGGTCATGGCACACGCTCCTGACGGGGCCAGCCTGTTCGGCGGGGCCGCAACACCATCGCGAATAGACGTGGTCGGCGACGCTGCAGTGCTGATCGTTGACGACGAACCCCTTCTGGAGGTTGCTGCGTTGGCCCGCTCGCTACCCCACGACTTGTCCAACGCTCAGGCGGCGTGCTTGTTGGCCCTCCGGGCAGGGGCGGCCCGGGAGGCCTGTGTCGAGGTTCTTGTCAACTTTGCGGGGTTGGCCCACCGAATGGCGTTGGTGGCCGAGGTGGATGGGGTCCGCTATGTGGATGACAGCAAGGCGACCACGCCACACGCCACTCTGACCGCCATGGCTGGGCTACCAGGAGCGGTCCTGATCGCTGGTGGTCGCAGTAAGGGCGTGGACCTCTCGGTGCTGGGGGCCGCCCGGCCCCGCGCTGTGGTGGCCATTGGTGAAGCCTCCGGCGAGGTGGCTGATGCGTTTGCCGGCCACTGTCCGGTCCACTCTGCGACTTCCATGGATGAGGCGGTGGCGTTGGCGCAGCGTGCCGTCGGATCGGCCGGTGCCGTGCTGCTGTCACCCGGGTGCTCTTCGTTCGACTGGTACGGGTCGTACGTCGAGCGTGGTCGCGACTTCGTGCGGATCGTGCACGGACTCCTCAACTCGGGGCCTCGGTCGGGGGAGTGAGCACGGTGACGGCTGGGGATCGGTCGAGCGGGAGATCGGTGCTGACGGTTCGCACGCCTCGGCGACCGGCCCGGTTCGTGGCATTGGCCGTTCTGGCCATGTTGATGGTGCTACTGGGGATTGTGATGGTGCTTTCGGCTGCCTCAGTTCAAGATCTTCGGATTCGCGGCAACGCTTGGCATCACCAGCGGCGACAGCTGATCTGGGTGGTGGTGGGGCTGGCCGGGCTGGTGACCACCACTCGGTTGGACTACCGGAGGCTTCGACCTATGGCGATCTGGCTGCTGGTGGCATCACTGATCCTGCTGGTAGCAGTCTTCATACCGGGGATTGGGGTCCGGGCTAATGGGTCTTCACGATGGATTAGGGCCGGTGGCGCAACCTTCCAACCTTCAGAGCTAGCCAAGTTGGCGGTGATCCTCTATGGATCGGTATTGCTCTCGAGCCATCCGGTGAACGATCTTCGCCGGACCCTGCTACCACTGGCTGCCGTGTTAGGCGGGGTGGGTGCGCTCATCTACGCCGAGCCCGACCTAGGTACAGCGTTGATCCTGGGTGCCATCGCCGCCTCGTTACTCTTCTTTGCCGGGTTGCGATGGGCAGTCATGGGTGCCACCGCAACCTTGGGTGTTGCAACGATGGGCGCACTGACCATGACGGCCGGTTATAGACGCGAACGCCTCCTGTCAGTGTTCGATCCATGGAGCGACCCGCTGATCACTGGGTGGCAGGCCATCCAGGCAGGTGTCGCCATGTCCAACGGTGGCCTTTGGGGCCTGGGCCTGGGCGCAAGCAGAGCCAAGTGGGGGTTTCTCCCGTACGCCCAGACCGACTTCATCTTCGCCATCGTGGCTGAGGAACTCGGATTCGTGGCGGTGGTCGGAGTGATTCTCGTCTACCTGTTCATAGGGTTGGTCGGGTTGAACACGGCCCTCCGTGCTCCCGATCGCTTTGGACAGCTGTTAGCGGCCGGGATCACCACATGGATCATGATCCAGGCCTACGTGAACATCGGAGCCGTGATTGGCGTGCTACCCATCACCGGTGTGCCCCTTCCCTTCGTGTCCTATGGCGGCAGTTCGATGGTCCTGACCCTCAGCGCGTATGGCGTGCTGTTGAACGTGGCCCGACAGACGCCGTGAGCGCGTCGATACCCCGGGGCGTGTTGATCGCCGGTGGAGGGACGGCCGGTCACGTGCTACCTGGTCTAGCCATTGCTGAGGCGCTGGTGAGTAGCGGCGTGGTGGAAAACCAATCCAGCGTGTATTTGGTGGGTAGCCGGCGAGGGATCGAGGTTGATCTCGTCCCACCGACGGGGTTCGACCTGACGGTGTTACCCGGCCGTGGCATCCAGCGACGGTTGACTCTGGCCAACCTGGTGGCTGCGATCGGCCTGCTCTGTGGTCTTGTACAGGCCCTCATCTTGGTGATTCGTCGCCGACCGGCCGTTGTCGTGTCCCTCGGTGGCTACGCCAGTATCCCGTGTGCCTTGGCCGCTGTAGTGCTGCGGGTACCGGTGGTGGTAGCCGAGCAGAACGCCGTACCTGGTGCGGCCAATCGCGTGACTAGTCGGTTCGCTCGGGCGTGCGCCGTGTCGTTTCCCGGAACGGATCTACCGCGTTCCACGGTGACCGGGAATCCGCTCCGACAGGGTGTGCGCGAAGTGGCTGAGTCTGGAGACCGGATGCGCGACCGCTCCGAAGCGCGTGCGGCCCTCGGTATCAATGCCTCCCCCTTCGTGGTGGTGTTCGGTGGGTCACTCGGTGCTCGTCGTATCAATCAGGCCTTAGTCCGGGTGGTGGAAGACTGGAAAGGTGGTCCGATGGT
Organism: Acidimicrobiaceae bacterium; assembly: GCA_002714485.1. Lineage (GTDB taxonomy): Bacteria > Actinomycetota > Acidimicrobiia > Acidimicrobiales > MedAcidi-G1 > UBA9410. The sequence continues at coordinate 2,094 of PAXM01000022.1, read as the reverse complement.
CGTCGAGCACGTGGTGGGGCCACGCGGCTGGACGAAGGGGCTCGCCGGTGGGGTGTCGCCCGATGATGCACCCGAACGTACGGTTACAGCGGCGCCCGGCGTCGAGTACCGGGCGGTCAAGTACGAAGCGGACATGCCGACCATGCTTCGTGCTGCCGACCTTGTGGTTTGCCGTGCAGGGGCGACAAGCGTCGCCGAACTATCAGCCCTCGGCGTGCCGTCGATCTTGGTCCCGCTTCCTGGGGCGCCAGGCGACCACCAGACAGCCAACGCTCGCTACCTCGAGGACGCCGGTGGAGCGCTGCTCGTTTCCGACCCAGAGTTGGACGGTGATCGGTTGGGGGTGGAGATGGCAGCCCTCCTAGCCGATACCGGGAGGTTGGTAGCGATGGCCAACGGAGCTCGCTCCGTTGGGAGGCCGGATGCTGCGGACCGGGTGGTCGCGTTGATCGCGTCGGTGATCGGCGACGACTTCGGGTCCCAACTGCCGTGAACGTCATCAGGGAAGACGATACGGGGGGTGATCTCATCAGATTCCCTGACCTATCCGTTCCGACCCAAGTTCACGTGATCGGGATCGGAGGCGCGGGGATGAGCGCAATCGCTGAGGTGCTTACCACCATGGGTCATCGGATCTCGGGCTCCGATCTCAAGGCCTCGGCAGGCTTGGAGCGTCTCCGGGCCTTAGGGGTGGAGGTGTACATCGGCCATGATGCCGCCCAGGTGGGCGATGCCGAGTACGTGACCCGTTCGACAGCGATCCCCGATAGCAATCCGGAGTGCGTTCGAGCCCTAGAGGAGGGGCGACCGTTGCTGAGTCGTGCCCAGATCCTGGGTGCGATCACGCGGTTTCGCCGGACGGTGGCCGTCGCCGGAACTCACGGCAAAACCACCACGGCGTCGATGTTGGCCCTTGCTCTCCGTGGAGCGGACCTCAGACCGTCATTTGTGATCGGTGGCGATGTGAACGAGATTGGGACGGGTGCGGCATGGGACGATGGCGACCTCTTCGTGGTAGAGGCCGACGAGAGCGATGGTTCATTCCTGGAACTAGCGCCCCGTCTGGCCGTGGTCACAAACGTGGATCCCGATCACCTCGAGCACCACGGAAGTTTCGAAGCTCTGCGAGCGTCCTTTGACCGTTTCGCTGGTGGTGTGGATGGCCCGGTGGTCATCGGCATCGATGACGTTGAGGGAGCGGCTCTGGCCGATCGAGCCCGTCGTGCTGGCGTCGACGTCAGGACTGTAGGAACAGCGCTTGATGCTGACTGGTCGATCGAGGAACTCAGGGAATCGTGGGAGGGGGTTGGCTTCGTCCTGATGGGACCTAGCACCGTCTCAGACCCTGCGCTATCCGTCACCTTGCCTGTACCAGGGCTTCATAACGCGAGGAATGCGGCGTCGGCTGCTGTCCTGGCTCTCTTAGTCGGTGCTGATCCGGACTCGGTCACCGATGCGCTAGCGCGCTTCGGCGGGGTTGCCCGTCGTTTCGAGCACCGTGGTCGGGTCGCAGGAGTGGTTTTGGTTGATGACTATGCGCATCTACCGGCAGAGGTGGTAGCAACCGTGCGGGCGGCAAGGAGTGGAAACTTCGACCGTCTAGTGGCCGTCTTTCAGCCACACCGTTTCAGTCGAACTGAGGCCCTCTGGTCTTCGTTCGGATCGTCCTTTGAAGGGGTTGACGTCCTGTTCGTAACCGACGTCTATCCGTCTGGTGAGGCGCCTCGTCCAGGTGTCAGCGGGCACCTCGTAGTGGAGGCGGTCCAGCGCGACCTTCCGCACCTGGACGTCCGGTATGTGGTTCGTCGTGATGACCTCTTGAATGCCCTCATGGATGAATTGCGACCCGGCGACCTCTGCCTGACCATGGGTGCCGGTGATCTCACGTCGGTGCCCACCGATCTTCGGATTCGACTGTCCAATCAGGAGATCCGTAAAGGGGCCGAGCATGCCTGAACCCGGATTGGCTGCGCTCGACCAAGCGCTCCGGGATGCTGACCTAGTCAACGGCGTTCGGGTGGATTATCCGGTTGGTGGTTTGACGACCTACCGGGTGGGCGGCCCGGCGGCTCGCTTTGTCCGTCCGGCGAATAT
>PAXM01000021.1 GCA_002714485.1 Acidimicrobiaceae bacterium | reverse complement strand
GCCGTGGTCTCCGGAAAGCACACGATCCCGGCCCGTCCTCCTCTGGTCACCGAGCCGTCACGGCTGTAGAGCTTCAAGGCTCCAGCCCCACTCTCCACCCGACCCCGACCAAGTACCGCCACCAGCTCCCGCTCCAGCCCATCGTCGCCGCGGATTCGGCCGACTAGACCGCTGACGAAGGGAAAGCGCATGTACGCAGTCTGCCCGACGAACCGCAGTCCACATCGACCAGACCGACACCACTTAACCGCCAAAGGGCTACCCCGCCAGAGGATCACCGTGTCCAAGGGTGTATGAAGAACGCCGTGAGATGGCTCCACAGCATCGCCACCCGTGGTGACACCCCGGTACTGGCCCTTTCCATCCTCACCGGTGCAGTGGTGGCCGTCCTCATCGCCGGGTTTGAGTACATATCGGCCAGCCTGATTCTGGAGAGGATCCTCCATCAACCGCTGTGGCAGATCGCCATCGCCCCCGGAGTCGGGCTTCTACTAGCAGCACTGATTCTCCGCTATCCGGGCCGCGGACTAGGGGCCGGGACGTCCGATGAATTCAACAGAGCGTTCCACGACCGCAACCCGAAGCTTCCCCTTCGGGATCTCCCCATCAAGATGTTGGCCGGCATCACGACCATCGGGATGGGCGGAGCTCTTGGGCTAGAAGGGCCGTCCATCTACACGGGCTCTACGATTGGCCTCAGTATTCGAGACCGCTTCCGCCGCTGGCTGCGACGCGAGGACGTCAAGATCCTCCTGACCGCCGGCGCGGCGGCTGGCGTGGCGGCTGTGTTCAAGGCTCCGGCTACCGGCGTCCTATTCGCGCTTGAGGCCCCCTACCGGGATGACGTAAACAGACGAGCGCTCCTTCCGTCCCTGTTGGCCTCGGCCACCAGTTACGTCACATACATCAATCTCATCGGCCATGACGCGGTCATACCGTTCCTAAATGATCCCGCGAATCGCATTGGTCTGAACGTGAAGCAGTTGGCCATCAAGGCTGACACCGACGTCGTGTGGTTCGATTCAGCCGACCTGGCAACTCTCTTCACCGCTGTCGAAGTGGGCGACGTCTTCGGCGCCCTCCTTCTCGGCATCTTTGCCGGTCTCGGTGGTCGCTCCATGGCCTGGTTGGTCCGATGGGCTAAGACCCAGTCCAAAACCTCGGCATTCATCCCACGGGTCCTCATGGGCGGGTTTGCCCTAGCTGGATTGGCCCTAGTCGCCGACTTGGCCTTCGATGCCCCTCTTACCATTGGACCCGGGTTCGAGGCTATGGAGTGGGTGGTCAAGCCCGGACAGGGCCTAGGGCTCATCGCCCTGCTCTTTGGCCTCCGTATCGCTGCAACCATCGTGACACTGGCAGCAGGTGGGGTCGGTGGGCTGTTCATTCCCCTTGCCGTTCAGGGTGTCATCATTGGGCAGTTCACAGGCGCCATGCTTGAGGCTGATCGACCGGGCCTCTACCCGACTCTCGGGCTAGCCGCCTTCCTGGGCGCCGGCTACCGGGCGCCCATATCGGCCGTGATGTTCGTAGCGGAGTCAACAGGAGGATCCTTCGTCGTCCCAGCATTGGTCGCCGCAGCGGTCAGCCAGTTGGTCGCCGGGAAATCATCGGTGGCCGAGTACCAGCACTCAGTCCGCCTGGGCCACCTCGAGCGACGGTTCACCCTGCCCGTGACCTCGGCTCTCGACACCGACGTGCTGACCGTGCCCTCCGACGCCACGGTCGCCGAGTTCATGTACTTGCACGTCCTCGGTAGACGCGAACGAGCTGTAGCCGTGGTCGACGGCGTCGACTACCGCGGAATGATCAGCCTCAGCGAGGTATCTACCCTCGAACGCTCTGCGTGGGACCAAACCGCTGTAGGCGACCTATTAAACGTTGATCTGCCTGCGGCCCGGCCCAACTGGTCACTCCGAGACGCCACTGTCGCCATGGAGCAGGCTGACGTGGACATCCTCGCCGTCACCGATTCCGAGGGCGCGTTCATCGGCATGCTCTCGGCCGACGACATACTCAAACTGGACGAAATCTTGGATGAGACCGGCGGCTAACCGGACCCGCTAGAGGAACCCGAATCAGGCTGACTCGGCTGTCTCCTCGACCGCATCCTCGGTCTCTTCGTCGTACTCTTCGGCCCAGGCGTCGAACGCCGGGGATCCTTCGTTCTCGTCCCGCTCGCTCACGTCGAGGCTCTCGAAGATGGAATCCAGGTCCAGATCCTGATTCTGCTTCAGCGCCCGCGCTTCTTCGTAGCGGCGATGTCGGCCTTTCTTCACCGGGCAACCTCCCGATCGGTCATCGGTGTATCTCTTCTATGTTTCTGCCCTGTCATCGCCAATGGAGGTGACCTCCACGACTGACTGGCCTATCGGCCATCCTACCGAGGGCCACCCACTTCCACGGGGAGGGCTGACGGTCTTTTCACATTCAGGAGCTACGCGGTTCCAAAAGCAGGCCGCCACGACCATCGAAAGCCAGTGCAGCCCGGCCACTAAGTAAGTCGTCTACCGGACCACCCACCACCTGGTGGCGCCATCCGGTAGTCATCTTGGCATCAGCCACACCCCTGACTAGGTCCTCTATGTCACTCCGAGTGCCGACCAGTGTCGGATCCAGGTCAATGTCTCGTGATAGCTGAGCCACCCAGGCTGAGACGAGAGTTACCGCGGCTCGAACGTCATTGCCGTTATCGCGACGCGCTGCATCGACTTCCAGTGGCGGAAGTTCGTCAGAGATCGCCACCGCACCGAGTAAGCCCTCGGCGACCGCTCCCTTGCAGTGCCGTCCGTCCAATCCCCGCACCTTTCGCAGTTCGTCGATAGTTCGCGGCGCCCGCTGGGCCACCGCCACTACGCCCAGATCGGGAACCACGTGTCGCACCGGCTGGTCCACGTCAGCTGCCCGTCGCTCCCGCCATGCCGCCACTGAACGGGCCACGTCCCGGGCGCGACCTCGTAGTTGCCGAGCCTCCTTGATACGCATCCAAGCGTCCTCGGGTCGACGCCTTCCCCTCTCCCGGGCCAGCATCTCGACGCACTCCTGTTCAGCCCATGCGAGCCGACCGTCGGCCGTCAGGCGACGAACCAGGCGTCCGTGGATCTCGAGCAGGTGTGCCACGTCGGACGCTGCATAGTCCAGTTGGGAGTCGGTCAGAGGGCGGGCCAGCCAGTTAGTTAGGCGGTCGCCCTTGGGGAGCCGTAGGCCCAGCTCTCGTTCATGCAAAGAAGCCAGCGACGGCGATGATAAGCCGATGAATCCGGCGGCCAACTGGGTGTCGAAGAGGTTGGCCGGGGCGGTCCCACACGCCCTGTCGAAGACCTCCAAATCCTGACCCGCAGCGTGCATAACCACCAGCACTTCGGATTCCAGCAGCCGCGCCATGGGCCGGAGGTCGACCTCAAGAGGGTCGATGAGGGCTAGTCCGTCCGCCCATGCGACCTGAACCATGGCCACCTTCGGGAAGTAGGTCTTCTCCCGGTGGAACTCGGTGTCAACGGCGATCCGTTTTTCGGCGATCAGGACGTCAAGTAGCGCCTCGAACTCCGCCTGGTCGGTAACCAACTGGAAATCCACCGGCGCACTCCCGCTCAGGAGGCCGCCCCGCCGACCGGACCGGATTCGGTCGGGAAGTCGGCGGCCACCCAGGCATTGGTCCCACCGGCGACGTTCACCGCATCGATTCCGTTGGCTCGAAGGAACTCGGCGGCAGTCTGGCTTCGTCCACCCACCGCGCAGATCACATAGAGAGTGCCCGACAATGGGATCTCGGCCAATCGGTCGGGTAGCGACTGGAGGGGTATCCGGAGTCCACCCGCCACCCGGACCTCATCCACCTCGTCGGGCTCCCGAACGTCGAGAAGCCTCGCTCCCTCGGCGAGCATTTTCTGGAGGTAGTCAACGTCCACCTCGGGAACCGCCAGGCTCTCGGTCATTGGTGCTCCCTCCCCCCGCCTAATCGGCGGGTCCACTTCGGCGGGTCCTCCCCGGCGCGTCCCGGGTCGTCGGGCTACCACCCGACCCTACCGGCCAGTCTCCAGATCGGCGGGGTCCTCTGAGCTCCAATCAGCCGACTAATCCGGCGGGAGGTCCGACGGCTGGTCAACGTCGCAAAAGCCAGTGGGTGACGGTCCATTCACCTCCAAGATCTGAAGGCCGCTATCAACCGACTCTTCTGCCGCTCGCCATGTCGCCCGTTCGCCATCCATGAACGCAGCCGACAGAAGAGGGGCCGTCGCCGGCGTCCAGGAAGCGTGCATCCACTGACGGCGCCCATCCAACACGGGCACCGCCACCGCTGCGCCGTCAAGGTCGCCAAGCGCCTCTACCACGGCTGCCACGTTCCCAGGATCGGCTGCCGGCAGATCGCAGGCCAGTACAACCACGGGTTCAGTCGAATCCTGAAAATGACCGAGCGCAGTCAGGATGCCCCCTAGTGGTCCTTCGCCGGGATACTTGTCATCCACCACCGTCAATCCCTCCGCTGCCAGAGCGGTCCGATCGCCACCTATGGCCACGACCCGGTCTGCTCCTGCGGCGACTATCGCATCTGCCACCACCACTGCTAGAGCACGTCCGGAGATCCGTACGAGAGCCTTGTCCCGACCCATTCGCCGACTGGCACCCCCTGTCAGGACCGCCCCTGCAAAGGAACCCACTACCGGCAACGGTGCCTGACATCGATGTTCCCGGGTCAGGTCGACTCCTCAAGAAGGGTGTGCGACCACCCCGGGTCCAGCTGGTGCAAAAACAACTCACAACGCTCCGCCTCGTCCTGTTCCCCGATCAGATCGGCGATGCGGGCCAGTCCAGCCAGCGAACGTAGAAATCCTCGGTTCGTCGGATGCTGCCACCGGACATATCCCGATCCCCGCCAACCGCTCTGTCGGAGGCGGTCCAGCCCACGGTGGTAGCCAACCCGATAAGCGGCATAGGACTCCATCGGGTCACGTCCGAGGTCGCCAAGACAGGCCCAACCCGCCAGATGACGGGGCCAGTCGGCAACGACGGCTGCCACCGCATCCCTCCGACCGCTGATAACAGCCTGGGAGAGTGCGTCGACCAACGCCTCATCCGACATCGGGTCCTCCGGAGCCAGCACCGTTTCCGGTGGACCTGATCCAGTCAGTGTCACGGGGCGGGAACCAGAGGATGGATCGGTCACACCGCTGAGAGTAGCGCCGCACCACCAGGTGCCCTGACCTTCGGAGTCCCCGTGGCTACCCTCGCCCGATGACAACCGGCACCGGATATGTCGCCTCCATGGCAACCACGGCCTTACCGATGAAATCACTGCTGAACCGCCTCGCTGGAAGCCTCGACTCCGCGGCCGACCAATTGCCCGAAGTCGTCGAACTCCCAGCGTGGATCGACCCGTCATTTCTGCGTGCAGCTGCTGTGGTGGCCATCGCCACCACCCTCGTGCTCCTCGTTCTGGCCGCCCGAATTATCCGTCGACTCGTGGTCAGGGGCCTCGTCATCCTCTTTTTGGCCGCGCTGGCCCTAGGTCTCTGGAGCCAGCGGGTTTCCTTGGCCGACTGTGCAGCAGAATGCTCTTGCAACTTGTTCGGGCAGGCCGTCCAGATTCCCGATGACCTGAACCCGAACTGTTCACAGGCTGCGGGCAGTCGTTGACGCTCTGATCAGGCCTCGGGAACCCGCTCGATCCGCAAGGCGTTGGTGGAACGGGACTTCACGTCGGTGCCCGCCAGGACGCCCACTAACTCTCCGGCCCGGACCGCGCCCCGGTTCCGGGCTACTTCGAGCGCTGCGGAGACCCGATCGTCCAGGTCGCCTTGTTCAGGCAGGTGAATCGGTTCGGTCCCCCAACTCAGAGTCAATTGCCGCACTGTACGTTCGTCGGCACTCAGACCCACGATGTGGGCTGCCGGTCGGAACCTGGCCATCGATCGGACAGTGAACCCACTCCCAGACACGCAGAGGATGGTTCCGATCCCCAACTCTTCGACGGCGCGGGCAGTGGCCTGCGTCATGGCGTCGGTCGTCGACGTGTCCGGGTCTTCGGTGTCGGTCATCCGGAGGTCGGACAACTCTGAAGCCCAGCCCCGGTGGTCGAACGCCTCGTCAGCCCGCTCGGCGATCCGGGACATGGTGGCCACTACGTTCACCGGGTCCACTCCGATGGCAGTCTCCCCGGAGAGCATCACCGCACTCGATCCGTCCCAGACGGCATTGGCCACGTCGGAGGCCTCAGCACGCGTGGGCTCCGGGTTGGCAACCATGGTCTCGAGCATCTGTGTCGCCGTGATGGCCGGCCGGCCAAGGGCAATGCACTGACGAATGATCTCCTTCTGGAGGATCGGGAGTTCCTCGATACTGCACTCGCTGCCAAGGTCGCCGCGGGCCACCATCACTGCGCCCGACGCCTCGATTATTGCTGGCAGGTCCTGGATGGCGGCACGAGTCTCAATCTTGGCCACCACGATCGGACCGGTCGGGTGGGGTTCCATAGGTACCCGGGCCAGGTCCTCAGCCGATCGGACGAAGGAGACAGCGATCATGTCCGCCCCGAGCTCCACAAAGTGTTCCACGGCGACCAGGTCCTCGTCGGTGGGCGCCCGCATCGAGAGGCGGTCCGAGGGAATGTGAAGTCCGGGGTTGCCGGTCAATACGCCTCCGTGGGCAACCCGGGCCGAGACCCGGTCGCCATCCAGTTCCTGGACCTCCAAGACCACCCGACCGTCCCCCATGCTCAGCCGGTCTCCGATCTCCACGTCGACCAGGAAGCCCTCATAGTCGATCTCGATGTCGCTTGCCGTGCTGGCCTGTACCCCGACACGCAGAGACACCTCCGAATCCTCGGTGATGGTGACCGCCGCCTCACCGAACGACGCGGCGCGCACTTTTGGGCCGGGAAGGTCTACGAGAATCCCGACATAGCGATCCTCCAGCTCGGCTATACGGCGGATGTTCGCCATCCGCTCGGCTGCCTGGTCGATCGTGTTGTGGGCGAGACCGAGTCGAGCCACGTCCATTCCCGCCCTGATCAGGTCGCGGAGAGTCTCCTCGCTATCCGACGCTGGTCCGATGGTGGCGATGATCTTGGTCCTACGGGACATCTCATCAGGCTAGCGACACTCCATCGGCGCCTACCCTGAGATTCATGCAACGTTCCCGCCTCCACCCCTACCTAAGCCACTCCGGACCACTGGCCTTTGCCCATCGCGGCGGCGCCGAGGAATATCCAGAGAACAGCTTGGCCGCCTTCGCCCACGCTGTCTCGCTTGGCTACCGCTATCTGGAGACCGACGTCCACCTCACTGCTGACGGCGTCGTACTGGCCTTCCACGATGACTCGCTGGATCGAGTGACCGATCGATCCGGTCTCATCTCGGAATCCACGGCCGCCGAGGTAGCCGAAGCACGGATCAGCGGTGTGGAGCACATCCCCACTCTGGACGAACTCTTTGAGACCTTCCCCGGAACCCGTATCAACATCGACCCCAAAGACGATCGGGTCGTAGGCCCCCTTGCTGAGACCATCCAACGCCATGAGGCTCTGAACCGGATCTGCATCGGATCGTTTTCCGGCCGACGCCTGACACGGTGCCGTCGCCTTCTTGGGCCAGAGCTCTGCACCTCGGCGGGACCACTGGACACCGCCCGGTTCCGCCTGGCCAGCCTCGGGTTGGCTTCGACGCCGACCGGTATCGACTGCCTCCAGGTACCGGTGCGCCAATCTGGTATCCCGATTGTCGATCGGCGTTTCGTGGACCACGCCCACCAACGCGGACTGCAGGTCCACGTGTGGACCATCGACGAACCCGACGAGATGCACCGGCTCCTGGACCTCGGGGTCGACGGCCTCATGACCGACCGCCCGTCAGCATTGCGTGCGGTCCTTGTCGCGCGGGACCAATGGCCTGCCTGATCGAGCCCGCCGACGGCAGACTCTGCCCATGAGTCCCCTCCCGTCCCTCATTACAGCAGTCCCGTCCCTCGCTGCCTTGACCCTTGACACCGTCCGGACCTTCCTTCACCTACTCGGGGTGGCGGGTTGGGTCGGTGGGCAGATACTGATGCTCGGCCTTCTGGGCGTCCTCCGAAGCCTTGGGACCGACGCGCCCCGGATGGCCGCCGTTCGCTTCGGACAAGTCGCGTGGCCCTGTTTCGCTCTGGCGGTCACAACCGGCATCTGGGGACTCGCCGAGGTGGGTCTATCCAACCAATCCGACGGCTATCTCGCCACCATGCTCGTCAAGTTGTTCCTCGTCGGGATATCGGGGGCGGCTGCCGCCGTGCACACAGTGACGCGGTCGCCGGCCCTACGGGGCGTCAGCGGCGGGATCGGTTTCCTTACCGCCCTCGGTGCCCTCCTGGCTGGAGCCGGACTGGTTACCTGAACCACGCATCGTCCGGTTCTACTGCCGGTTCTACTGCCGTTCTGTGGATGATGTTGTGGATGTCCCCCGATCCATCTGGGGAAATCATCGTAACTATGGTGGAAAACCCCAATTCCGGTTGACCGCTGGTGCATCCAGGGCCATGATGCGATCACGCCGAACACGGCGAAGGGATACGGAGCCGGATGGCACCGATCCACCAGAAGGCACAGGAGCTTAGGCTCAGGTGACGGACGGAGGAACGGGACCCTGGCAAAGCCCCGGAAGCGTGTTCGGGGAGGACCGCAACCTCGCTGGCCCAACCCTCCGGGGAAGGAACCAGCGGTTCGGCCACCGGCACAAGGTGTCGAGGACGGGCGGTGCGACGAGAAGCCTTCGGGCGACGAGTCGGACCTACCGGACGAGGCACCCGCCGGTACCGGACATCTGGTAGCGGGACGTCGGAGCGGCTCCGAGAAGTTGACCGGTTCGCCGGGAGGCTACTCGGGGCCGTTTCCGCGTTTTCAGGGCACGTAGGAGCCGGACCATGCAGCTGCTGACAGCGCCACCAACGCCAATCCTGAGGCGAGAGGTACCAACCCACCGAGGCGCCGATGGCCTGCCATGGTGGCCACACCGAGGACAATCGGGACTCCGTTAAGGCTGTAGCGCTCCAGGCTGTTGAGGTTGTCGCCGGCCAGGGCCACTACCAGACAGGCGCCAGCGAAGGCTCCATATCGAAGCGGCCACGACCTGGCCAGCACCACAAGGACGACGATTAGGGCAGCTACCGCCACGATGTGTAACCCGTCGCCCAGCGCATCCGGCCCGAATAGCTCACCTAAACCCTCCCACAGTCGCCGTACCGGATCCACGGGATCACCACGCAGTCTGCGCTGCATGGTCAAGGGGGCGAAAGGCTCATCGAAGTGGAGAGACGCCCAGAGCACATATCCCCCCGCGGCGAGCGGGCCGGCCACCACGGCGGCTGCTCGACCAGCCAATCCACCGCCGGTAGTCAAAGGGCGGGACACCGCACAAAGAGCCGGCACCATGAGGAGAGCCCCGGTCGGGCGCACGAGTGCGGCCCCCGCAGCCAGTAGGGCCGCCTCCCACCAGCGCTCCCTCCGGAGTAGCAGCAGGCACCCGACCACCAGTGCCAGGAAAGGTCCCTCGGAATATGCCCACACCAGCACAAAGGCGGGCGGGAACAACGCCAGGGCCCACACCGCCCGTCTAGCAGTACCAATGTCGGCTGACTCCAAGATGACCAGCCGGTGCAGTAACACCATGGCCAGCAGCGTTCCTAGGTTGGCCACCACCAGCAGTGCCGTCGTCTGCCCTCCCGGCAGGATGGCATCGACCGCACGGGAGAGAAACACGTAGCCCGGGAAGAAGCGGACCCCCTCCAACGGCATCCCGTCGTAGCCATGGACCATGAGGGACCGGTACCAGTCCCCATCCCAGGCCAGTAGTCCACGGCCAAGTGCACCGGGCTCATCTCCGTCGGCGAGCATCTCGGCCACCAACCAGCCCATCCCGACTAGGAGCCGAGCGGTCACCCACGCCGGGAGGACTACCACCAGGGCGCCCCTGATCCCCTGCCAGGTCACGATCCCCCCGGGAACCTCGAAAGGTTGGCCGCGTCGTCGAATGCCTCAGAATCCGCATGAACCGCCCTAACCGGACGACCCAACCGCTCGGCAAGGGCCAACCGGAGCCGGGGGCACTGTCCCTCAAAGGTCAGGTACCCATCCATCCATGCCAACCAGACGTTGTCTGAACCTCCAGCCTCCATGGCGATGGCATCAGCTACCGCATCGACGTCGACGCCAGCATTTCGCTCCGCATAGTCCACCCAGTCCACTCGCCGACCGTCATCAAGCATCGGATAGGACAGCGTGATGAACCCATCGGCCAGGAGACGGCTTCCGGCGGGTGCCAACTGGTCCGGACAGAAGACCACGAGATCCTCCGTGGAGCCTTCCGCCTTTACGACATCTGCGACCTCTCCGATCTGGGTCCGGTCCCGAGAGACCTCACGGGCGACCGACACCCCCGAGAGCAGGACCAATAGAGCGAGGGCCGCCACCGACGAACGTGGTGTCATCCGCTGAAGCCCGACCGCGCAACCAAGCACCAGTGGGACAAGGGCGAACACCCCGTATCGACCCTGGAAGGCCGTGTCGGTGGCCAGGCTTACCACCGCTCCCAGAGTCATGGTGGCCGCACCGGCGACAACGACTACTCGCAGCCAGGGCAGATTCGTGAGGCCCAGCGTCGATCCATTCGGACCCTGGCGACTCCCCAGGCCCAAGACCAGCAGCACGCTAAAAGCAACCACGACCAGCAGTGCCTCAGCCCCACGTCCCCCGCCATAGGCCTCCAGGGTAAGAGCGACGACCACCGTGGGGCGGGGCGCCGGCGACCACGGTGTCCCGGTATGGGCCATCTGGTCGATCAGAACCGGAATCCATGGGGCGAAGCCCAGACAGCCGGCGACTACGCCTCCGACAAGATGGTTCCCGCGCCGTCGGTCGACACGGCGCGAGGCCAGCGTCCCGATTCCGAGGACGGCCACCGCGAATAGAGCCCAGTAGTGGGTTAACAGGATGGCAGCCACCACGACGGCTATCACTCCCGCCCGACCCGCCGACGGGCGCTCCCAGGTCCAGACAACCACTAGGTGGAGCACGAGTAGCAGCACCAGCAGCAGGCCGTACATTCGGACCTCGGTGGCGTACCGCACGGCGAATGGGCTGGACGCCAGGACGGCCACCACCATGATTGATCCCCGTCGATCTAGATGTCGCCGAGCTACCAGCCATCCCAACGGCAACGAGAGAACGCCGAGTACACCCGAGAACGCCCGAAGAGCGGCATCGGTGGTGCCGAACACGTCAGACCACGCCCCCAGCAGCACGTAATAGAGAGGCGGGTGCCCGTCATGTCGAAGAGCGTCCACCAGCGCTGACCAACCAATCCCGACCTCGTCAGCCAGCGATGCTGAGATGGCCTCGTCCAGCCACATGGGTGACGGAGCCACGAAGCGTAGGACCAGTCCCAGAGCCACCGCGGCGCCCGCAACGAGAAGCAGGCCGGGCGGCACCGCCGAGCGATCTCCATCCCCGGTGCCCACGCCGATGAGCGTACCGTCAGGGCCTCAAACGACCGGTACGCTCGCTCAGTCACGGCTGGTGTCCTTCTCGGACGTCGCCAAACCGACTAGCCCGACAATGAACGCCTCCTCCGAACCCGCCACGACCAACCATCAGCAGTTGTCGTCGTCAAACACGATTCGGCCCGTGATCATCGGGGCCGGTCCGGCCGGCCTAACCGCCGCCTACCAATTCGGCAAGGCGGGCGTCGTTACCACAGTGCTGGAGGCCGACGACGTGGTCGGCGGTATCAGCCGTACCGCTGTTCGGGACGGGTGGCGTTTCGACATCGGAGGCCACCGCTTCTTCACAAAAGTTCGGGTGGTTTCAGACCTCTGGCACGAGATCCTCGAGCCTGAGGACTTCCTTGTCCGTCCGAGAATGAGCCGGATCTTCTACAAGGGTCGGTTCTACGACTATCCGCTCCGGGCCATGAATGCCCTACGGAACCTTGGACCGATCGAGGCTGTGCGCTGCGTGCTGTCATACCTGTGGGTCCGAATTCGGCCTCCCAGGGATCAGACTCACTTTGAAGGTTGGGTAGCCAGTCGGTTCGGCTGGCGCCTCTACCGCACGTTCTTCAAGACCTATACGGAGAAAGTGTGGGGGGTCCCGGGAACCGAGCTCCAGGCAGACTGGGCAGCCCAGCGGATCAAGAATCTTTCGCTCCTGCGGGCCGTTATGAACTCCCTGATGCCGCGCCGAAACCGGACCGACGTGACGAGTCTCATCGAGGAGTTCGAGTATCCCCGCTACGGCCCCGGAATGATGTGGGAGCGCTGTACGGAACTCGTGACAGATCAAGGCTCAGCCGTGCTGCTGTCCCATCCGGTCCGACGGGTCGGCCACACGGACGGACGGGCTTTTGAAGTCGAGGCTCTGAGTCCCGAAGGGCCGGTCGTCTGGGAAGCAACTGACGTCATCTCGTCGATGCCCCTCCCCCATCTGATCAGCGCAATGGACCCGCCGGTGCCCGCTGATGTCCGAAAAGCGGCCAACGGGCTTGGCTTTCGGGACTTTCTTACCGTTGCTCTGGTAGTTCCCTGGGAGGACGGCTTCGAGGACAACTGGATCTACGTGCACGCCCCCGATGTTGAGGTTGGCCGGNTACAGAACTTCGGCCAGTGGTCGCCAGANCTGGTCAAGGACGGACGGACCTGNCTGGGGCTCGAGTACTTCGTGACCGAGGGCGACCACCTCTGGGTATCCGATGATGACGACCTTGTCGANNTGGGCAANGNCGAAATGGCNCGACTAGGCCTGTTGGACCCGAGCCGCGTGGAGGCCGGGTACGTGGTCCGGATGCCCAAGGCCTATCCGATGTACGACGCNCACTACCAGAAGAACGTCGACGTTGTCCGAGGCTGGTTGGCCGAGCACGCCAGCAACGTCTACCCGGTTGGCCGGAACGGCATGCATCGCTACAACAATCAGGACCACTCGATGTTTACGGCGATGCTCACCGTCGAGAACGTGCTTGCCGACGGCACCGCCGACCGCCACGATGTGTGGCAGGTCAACGTGGAGGAGGACTACCACGAGGAGATCCGGTGAACCACCGGCTACTTAGGGCCTGGTCGTCCATGACCGGCCTCCGGTGGATACTCGTGCTAACCGGCCTGGGCCTGATGGTCCGAGTGGCCTACGTCCTCTTCGTNGAGCGAGGTGACCCTCTCAGCGGTGACGGCGCCTACTACCACGAGGCAGCCAACCTCCTAGCCGATGGCCTCGGGTTCACTGAGCCCTACCGCTACCTCCATGGTGGCGCCCAAGAGGCGCTCTTCGTCACCGACCCGGCCACGGTGCCACAGACAGCGAATACCGCCCTACCTGTCGGCCACATTGAACCGACTGCAGGCCACCCACCACTTTGGGTCTTACTGCTCGGTGCATTCTCGACCCTCGGGTTCACCTCTGTCACTGCCCACCAGTTGGTTGGCGCCCTGACCGGGGCGGTAGGCGTAGCGGCGGTAGGTTGGGCCGGCCGACAGCTTGACGACCGTCTCGGCCACCGGTTCATCGGCCCGTCTGCTGCAGCAATAGCNGCCGTGCACGCCGGTTTCTGGCTCAATGACGGACTGGTGATGTCNGAGTCGCTCGTGGTCCCGGTGACCGCCGGGCTTGTAGGCATGGCCGTCCGGACCAGCGGGGATCCAAGGGTCCGCAACGTCGTCCTGCTGGGCATCGTGGGCGGCCTGGCCGCCCTTACCCGGGCCGAACTCCTGCTAGCCCTCCCTGTCCTTGCCATTCCGCTACTCACTGGCCGTCACCTCCGCGGAGACGGTCCATCTGGCGTCATACGCTTCCAGAGGTACGTAACAGTCGGCTTGGTCACGGCCGCAGTCATGGGCCCATGGGTAGTTAGGAACCTCGCCGTGTTCGACGAACCGGTGTGGCTCAGCAACGGGACCGGGATACTCATCGCTCAAACCAACTGCCACGACACCTACTACGGCGAAAAGCAAGGGTCGTGGCGGTTCGAATGTGCTCTTCCCCAGCCACTGGGCCCGGAGGGTCAAGCCGTTGATGAATCNGTCCGTGACGTCGAGTATCGACGTCGGGGCATCGACTACCTNACCGACCATCCTCGCCGGTTCGCCACCCACGTCGTNCCCAAGAGGATNGGCCGGTACTGGGGTCTCTACGCCCCAATCAACCAACTCCAAGCCGACACCCTCGTAGAAGGTCGGTCATTCCGCCTCTCGGTCCTTGGACTCGCCCAGTTCGCTGTCGTGGCCGCTCTAGCCGCNCTCGGGGCACGAGAGGTTCGACGATTACGNGGCCCACTCATGCTCCTTACCACCCTGCCCATCGTGGGCACCGTGATAGCAGCCGCCACAATGGGCGCCACCCGCTACCGGGTGCCCGCCGAAGTAGCGCTCGTGCTTCTAGCCAGTGTGGCACTGGCGTCGTGGGGAGAGCGCCGAACAATCCGAGAACCTGCGACACTCGACTGATGGCTGAGCGCGGGACGCCCAATGTGACCCCTCAACTCCCACCGGTAACGGTCACGCTGGACATGGAGGACCTACGGCCAGACCAGGCACTACCTGAGCGGGTGGTGAAGATGACCCACCGGGTCCTGGATCTATTTGCGGAACACGGCGTCCGAGCCTCCGTATACGTGGTCGGAGAGTTGGCCAAGGCGAGACCGGATTTGGTCCGCCGTGCGGCAACCGACGGTCATGAGATCGGCNTGCACTCCTGGTCCCANGTACCCATCCCCTCCCAGTCCCCNCAGACCTTCNCCGAAGANTGCCGCCGAGGCCGAGCGCTGCTCCAGGATCTGGCCGATCAGGCAGTGACCGGCTTCCGGGCCCCAATGATGTCGCTCGTTCCTTCTGCCGCCTGGGCCCTGCCCGTCATCACTCAAACCGGCTTCACCTACTCGTCCAGCGTCCTTCCCGGCCCTAGCCCTCTCTTCGGCTGGCCAGGTCTACCCCGGCGACCTTTCCGGTGGCTGGACGGTCCGATCGAGTTCCCCTGCCCTCTAGTCCGGCTCCCCGGATTTGACCTGCCATACCTTGGTGGCACCTACCTCCGGCTTCTTCCCTCGTTTGTGCGCCAGTACGGCCTCCGTCGATCAGGTGACGCCGAGGCGCTATGGGCCTACTGCCACCCATGGGAGTTCGACCCCGACGAGGCCTTTCACCCGCACCAGCACATCGGGATGTTGGCCAGCCGGGTCGCCTGGCTGCGCCGATCCCGTATGGAACGTCAGGTCCGACAACTCCTGAGCGACCCAGTGGCCCGACCTTTGGGTGAGGTGGCAAGGGATCTAGCCGAGGATGGATCCGACCTCCCGGTCGTCGACCCCACCACAGCGCCCGAGGTCGGTCGTGTTGCCCGTTGGGCCGACGGACGGCTGCGCGACCGATGAATCTATTCCGGCAAGGCCACCCGGTCACGTTCCGGGGACGCATGGCCCTGATCGTGGCGGTGGGACTGGTCGTTCGGCTGACCTACCTCGTGCTCATAGCGGCGGACAACCCCCTCAGTGGCGATGCCTCCAGCTACCACCTCGCTGCCAACCTATGGGCAGACGGCCTCGGCTTCCCAGAGCCACTCCGCCACCTGTTTGGGGGCATGGACGTGGTCCTAGTGGACGAAGCTGCAACAACAGTCGTCCAAACTCCAATCGGCCACGTCGAACCCACGGCTGGTCACCCCCCGATCTGGACCATGATCCTGGGCGTCGCCTCGTTCCTAGGGGCCACATCAATCGTCGCCCAGCAGTTTGTGGCCGTCCTGATGGGACTACCCGCCATCGTTCTCATGGGCCTCCTCGGTCGGGAGGTCCGTTCCGAACGACTGGGATTACTGGCCGCAGCCTTGACCGCCGTCTACGCCTTCATCTGGGTCAATGACGGCCTCCTCATGGCTGAAACAGCTGCTATCGCGACGGCCACTGCCACCATGCTGATGGGGGTTCGCTTCTGGCGCGCCCCCACAGTGCGGTCGGCGGCTGTTCTCGGCCTCGTCGGTGGTGTCGCAGCGTTGACGCGAGCCGAGTTGGTGCTATTCCTCCCGCTAGTAGCGGGTGTGGTACTACTCCGGTCAACGCTCCCATGGCGCGCTCGGCTAGTCCGTTACACGGTCTGTGGTCTCGCGGCCCTCCTTCTGTGTCTGCCATGGTTCATCCGCAATACGCTCGCGTTCGATACACCTGTCCTGTTCTCCAACGGGATGGGCACTGTTCTGGTGCAGGCAAATTGCGACGCCACCTACCACGGCCCAGACCTTGGCTACTGGAACCTGGAATGCGGCCTCCCCACCCCGTACGGACGCGATGGGAGCCTGCTCAACGAGGTGGAACGTGACGAGGTGGCTCGCGATCGAGCTGCGGCCTACGTGTCAGACAACAGGGGGCGCCTGCTCTCGGTCGTAGTTCCAGCCCGGATCGGTCGCATGTGGGGTGTGTACGAGCCGATCGGACAACTACGTCGTGACGTGCTTGCTGATCGGCGATCGTTCGCCGTGTCGGCCCTCGGATTGGTGCAGTTCACCATGCTGGTACCGGCAGCAGCGGCCGGAATTGTCCTCGTCGGCCGGAGGCGGGGCCCACTGCTAGTCCTAGCCGCGTGGATCCCCATCGCAACGCTCACAGCTGCGAGCGCATTCGGCAACACCCGCTACCGGACCGCCGCCGAGACCTCCATCGTGATCCTCGCCGCCGTAGCCATAGACGCAGCCTTCGGCTGGTGGACCGACCGTCGCGGAGCCAGTCACCTCGACCCGTCGCCCATTGCCGTACATGCCCCTGGTGGATCGTCGTAACGAGCGTCCCCGACCCACGGACCCAACCACCACCTCGGCGACGGCTCGGACACGCCAAACCGCTCGATCAGGACGACCAGCACCGCTTCCCCCAGCAGCGCCGCTCCACCCGGACAGAGGTGTCCGTCGTCGCCGCCATCGCGTACCTTCCGGACCTGCACCCGCTCGCCATCGACTCCTGTGCGGAAACGCGTGAATAGGCCCTCCTCGTTCCCCAGAAGAGGGCCAGTAGCGATGTGTGTCACGTCGTCATGCCTCTTGGCAAGATCCGCGAACAGACGGTTGGCAAGCTGTCGCGCCTCTTCGATGCCTTCACCCGGTGGGGTGGGTGGCATGTCCAGCCATACGACGTGGGCACCCCGGTCGGTCAATCGATCCGCCACGACATCGAGCCGAGCCTCGTAGGCATCGGGATCGGCGACGATCTCTCCAAGGTCCCAACCACCCAGCATCACTACTACGACGTCAGGATCGCCGGTCATGGCCTCGTCAAGGTAGCCATCGATCCCCGGACGGAGTACACCCACTCCACCGATCGACCGGGTGTCGACCACCACCGACCCTGCGAGTTCTAGGGCAGCCCGGATCCCCGGATCCGCGTCGTACGTCACGCTGTCTCCCACCGTCACCACTAACAGCGACCGTTCGCCGAGCAACGACGGGAGGACGGCCAATAAGGCTGCTGCGGCGAGCACGACCAGAATCAACCGGTTGACAGCCGGGGTGGCGCGCATAGGCCGAGGGTACGGCCCGGAGAACTCCTGGCTTCGGATTGCGTGACCGGGTCAGGCTCGACGGCCATCCAGCGCTACCTAGTCGAACGGTAGGCTCAGTTCCCCATGACCCGGACGCGGCCATCTCGACGGCAGTGGTGGGCAACGATTGTCCTAGTGCTAGGCCTGTGGATCCTCCTAGCCCCGTTCAGCCGCCCACTGCCTGGTGGTGAACCATTTTCCTTCGACGCAACGCCCGAGATCAGGTGCGGGACCCCCCTTGTCGGCATATTCGGAAACGATCGACCGCTCGCCGACGTGTACACGGTGCCACTTCCATCCGAGGGCGACCCCGTGGAACAAAGCCGGGTGGACTGCACCGGACGGGCCAGATTCCGTGTCGCCCTCGCAAGTCTGCTGGTGGCAGCCTCGATAGCGATGGCCGTCCATGGACGGCAGCCCAGGATCGATCAGCCCCGGTGACGTGCTGATGCGTCATGGATATACCGACGACGGGCGAGACCTCGGACCAACGGCTGATCTCCTGAACCTCGTGTTCGGCTTCCAGCCTCCGATCGGGAGCGACCACCTCGACTGGTACTACCGGGCCAACCCCCAGGGTCGGGCATCGGTCGGCCGGGCTTACGACAACGGCCAACTGGTTGGCAACTACGCCCTGGTTCCGATTCAATTCCAGTCGAGTCACGGGCCCGGTCTCCGGTTGGGGCTAGGCGTCGACCTGTCCACCCGTCCTGACTCACGCGGGACGGGGGCCTTCCGCCGGACCGTCGAGGACAGTTACCGGGTGGGGACGGCAGATGGCCTAGACGGGATCCTCGGCGTAGCCAACGCTCAGTCCGTTCCGCGAATGGTCCAAACGTTGGGATGGCGCCGCCTCCCCGACTGTCCGGCCCGCTTCATCGCCCCCCTCCCCGACAGCATCCCGACCAGCAGTCATCTGGTAGATGCCGCCCTCCTCGCCGGGTCTCTCCCCGACCAGGCCCTGCCGCAGCCCACCAGCCCTCCACCCACCGGCCTCGGGACCCTCTGGACCGCCAACCTCCTACGATGGCGCCTGGCCCGGCCGGGGGCTCGGTACGTCCTCCACCTGCGCGACGATGTGTCCTTTATCAGCACGACCACTATCCACCGACGGTTGCGAATTGCCGTCCTGCTCAAGGTCCTGGCCCGACATAAGAGGGTCAACTCGGTTGCCCTGCGGGGCCTCGCCGCGACGCTGGCCCGCTATCACCGAACACCACTGGTTCTCCACTGGGGAGTCAATCCTCTGGTCCAGGGAGGCGGCGTTTCCTTGCCTCGTCGACTCATGCCCAGTCCTCTTGGCCTCGTTCTCCACGCCTTCCATGCTGACGGAGTACCCCGGATGGACGTGGACTCAGTGGACGTGACCTCATTCGAGTTCCTCGACTTCGACGCATACTGAACCCCGTGCGTACCGCCGTCATCATCCCCGCATTCAACGAGGCCGCTGCCCTACCCGGGGTTCTAGCGGACCTCGCCACCCAGGTGCCCGACCACCAGGTGATCGTGGTGGACGACGGCTCATCGGACGGCACGCACCTCGCCGCGGTAGCTGGCGGGGCCACCTGTCTCCGACTGCCTTTCAATCTGGGGATCGGCGGGGCGCTGCGCCTTGGCTTCCGGCACGTCGCGAACGAGGGATACGACCGGGCGTACCAGTTCGACGCTGACGGCCAACACGACGCCACCGAGATACCTGCCCTCCTTGAAGCCCTCGACCAAGCCGACATGGTCATCGGCAGTCGGTTCGCCGATGACAGGGGCTACCGAGTGGGCTACAGCCGCGGTGTGGCCATGGCACTGCTACGACGACTAGTAAGGATCACCAGCGGACAGCAATTCACCGACACGTCATCGGGCTTTCGGGCCTTCCGACGACCGGTCCTTGAATTCTTCGCTACCGAGTATCCAATGGAGTACATGGAGTCCGTCGAGGCGCTCGTACTGGCCGTGCGACATGGGTTTACCGTCCGAGAGGTGCCGGTCACCATGCGGGATCGGGTCGCGGGAACGGCGTCGAACCGCAGCCTGCGGTTGGCCTACCACTTCATCCGACTGTTCATCGTCCTGCTGGCCGGCGGGCCGGGCCGCCGTTCTCGTACTCGGGGAAGACGAATCTCCCGAGTTGGTCAGGCGGCGAGTGGGCCATGACCGGTCAGACCCACGCTCTCCTAGCTGTCCTCACCGTGGTGGCCGTACTAGTCATCATTCGTCTCGTTCGGCGGGGGGCCCTCAAGGCCAAGTACTCGGTGTTGTGGCTGACCGTGGGGCTGGTCCTGGCTGTGGCCGCCTCGGTTCCCACGCTTCTAGATCGAGTGGCCGACCGGCTGGGCATCTGGTACCAACCCACGTTATTTCTGATGCTGGCTATTGGGTTTCTACTGCTGGTGGCCATGCACTTCTCCTACGAGTTGTCCCGACTCGAGAAACGGGTCCGGGCACTGGCCGAGGAGTTGGCGCTGTTGCGAGGGCCTGTCGAGGAGCCAAACGACGAACCCTCATAGGGTCCCGCCGGCTAGGAGCCTGTCAACCAACCGTCAGCCATCAGGTGGGCCTCCAGTTGGCGGGCCAACATGTCGGCCCCCACCTCGTGGAAATGAACGCCATGTTCCTTACGTAGTGGAATCTCCATGCCCGAATCGCCAACCATGGTCTCCCGATAGGCGCCATCCACGTCGCCGAGGACCCGCATACTGTCGATCAACGTCACCCCCGCCCCCCAGGCTTCAGACGCCCTTGCCCAGACGGTGTTCAGGTCATCGGTCAGGAAACGTTTGTCTCGCATCCGAGGGGTCGTCCACCAGTAGATGTGGGCTCCGTCAGCCTTCCAGTGGGCGATGGCCTCGTCGGCCCGTTCATACAGGACCTCCCTCCACCGCCGACCCCCCGGGGTGAGGTCCTCCCCGTTCACGGCGTATTCCTCGAACTCGTTGGCGCCGATCATCACCACCACCACATCTGGCGAAATTTCAACCACCAGACGGTCGTAGTCGGTCAGGACGTCATCCTCCCAGTCCCAGTGGGGCACGGTAAATCCGAAGCCCAAGGCCCCTCGACCTTCGACCACGACGTCCATCCTTGGATCCAGTTCGCGCTCCATGCCGTACTGCAGGTCCAGCATCAACGAGTCCCCGACGGCGAGGATCCGGAGTGGTCGTTCCGAGGTGGCCGCCAATGGTGCGACGGTGGTCGGCGATGTCCCTGCCTCGGGCCGGACTGCCGGTACGACAGCAGAGCGGGCTACTTCACTCCCCACTCCGTCAAGCAAGTCGGCCAATTCCCGGAGGGGAACGTCCAGTGCGAGCCGCCGGGCGAGGTCGCCCGCTGGATCGGCCCACACCCTGGCCAGTGTGCGCTCCCACCCCGGGTCTCTGCCATCGGCCCAAGAGTCCACAGCGTCTGGAGCAAGGAGGCTCGCTCCCAGAAGCGTCAGAATGAGCAGTCCGAGAATACGAGCGGCCCGCCGACGGGGGGTGCGGGACGTCTCCGTCATGGGCCGGGAATCGTAATACTCAACCCCTGTACGAGCGGGGATGTTGCGATTATGTTACGGGAATGCCGCGATCTTCGATCACGGTTCGTTTACCATTTCCTAAGCGGTCCCGGTCCGGTCCACCGGAGACAGGGTTCGCCGGACAACCAAAGGGGTTACCAACATCATGATGGCAACGATTCTGACGCTGATCGTCCTGGCAATGGTCTTTCAGGGCGTTCTGGCTGTCCTCAACAGCATCCTCGACGCTGCTGGCGTCAATGGGATTCTGAGCAGTATCCCTGTTGTGGGGTCAAACCTGAACCTGATCTGGGCGTATCTGTTCGTCGTGATCAGTGACATCGGGGGTTGGGGCTATGGAGCCTCGACCGAGATCCTCGGCATGGGCGACTTCGGAATGGACGTTGGCTCTGCTCTAGCGATCACAGCCTTCATCCCTGTTAAGGACGCTGCTCTTTCAGCGCTCAGCAAGGGCGTAGCCCGCTAGTCAACATCGCGTAAAAGCCCCGCCGCCCCAGGGTGGCGGGGCTTTTGCCGTTTTCGGGGAGATCGGCCATATCCCGACTACCCAAGCTCGTCCAACCGTCAAGCTATCGAACATGTGTTCTCAACTGTTAAGTTCACGCATGTGTCTGAAACCATTACCCTTTTCGACGGTTCAGGACTGCAGGGCAACCTGTTTGGGAGCGGTCCGCTCCAAATCGCCCCCCTGGACACACTGCCCCAGACGACCTGGCTGGATGATGACTGCAGAATCGATCACGTGCCCGGCTGGCTCACAGGAGCCGACGACCTGTTCCTTAATCTCCTCGAGTCACTCTCCTGGCAGGGCCACCAGCGCTGGATCAAGGGTCGCAATGTGCTCGAACCTCGACTCTCGACGACAATCCGCGAACCGTCGAAAGCCCTGGTCGACATTGCCGAAGAACTCACCAGGTACTACGAACGTGGATACGTAGCCGCATGGGCCAATCTGTACCGGGACGGTGACGACGGCGTGGCTTGGCATGGTGACCGCCATCGTCCCGGAAGCCTCCACGAAGACGTTGCGTTGGTCTCGGTGGGTGCCCGACGCCCGTTTCGAATCCGATCCAGGGGTGGCGGATCCTCCCGGGATTGGACCCTCGCCTCCGGTGACCTGCTAGTCATGCGAGGCCCGGCACAACAACGCTTCGAGCACTGCATTCCCAAGTTGGCCTCAGCTGGCCCTCGGATCAGCATCGCGTTCAGGTGTCCGAAGGGCCGTGAGTTCGACCAATCGGTTCGGCTCGGGCCCACTGGCCTCCGCCGTTTCGACCACCGCCTCTAACCAGCCCGACTCCCAGCGACCTGTCGGGGACCGGTACCGTCGCTCGAGGATCCACGCCTGCACGAGACAGGCACGGGAGGCCAGAGATGGGACGATTCGACGGACGTGTGGCGCTGATCACCGGCGCTGCGTCAGGCATCGGGAGAGCCACCGCTATACGTATGGCAGCAGACGGTGCCACCATCGTGGGCTTCGACCGTGACACCGATGGCCTTACCTCCGTAGCCGCCGAGATCACCAAAGCAGGATGCGCCATGACCACAGTGGCCGGTGACGTCTCCATTCGGGCCGACTGCATCGCTGCGGTGGACGTCGCCGTCTCGATACATGGACGTCTCGACATCCTGGCCAACGTGGCGGGAGTGACGTGGGCCGAGCACGTGGCAGACATCACCGAGACGGGATGGCGCCAGATGATGGACGTCAACGTGTCCGGGACCCTCTGGTGCGCTCAGGCCGCTCTACCCCACCTCATCGAACATCACGGCAATATCATCAATATCGCATCCAACGCTGGACTGATGGGACAGGCCTACACAGTGGCCTACAGCACGGCTAAAGGAGCGGTGGTCAACATGACCCGCGCCTTGGCCATGGAGTACGCCAAGCAGCCGGTCCGCATCAACGCCGTGGCCCCAGGTGGAGTGGACAGCCCGATGAGCCGTGATTTCACCATGCCTGACAACCTGGACCACACCCTCATGCAGCCCTACATTGGCTTCCGTCCAATGGCCGATCCGACGGAGCTAGCCAACGTGATCGCCTTCGTGGCATCCGACGAGGCCAGCCGCATGCACGGCGCCATCGTTTCCGTCGACGGCGGCCTCACGGCCGGTTGATCCATGGAACGTCCATACGTCCTCGGCGTAGACCTCGATGGGGTGTGCGGCGACTACACCGACGCCTTCCGCACGGTGGTTGCCGAGGAACTCGGCTGCGGGCTCGACGACCTTCCCTTGGAAAGGTCCTGGGACTTCACTGAATGGGGGCTGGACAGCGANGAGTTCGAGCGCCTCCACCACCACGCGGTCACCAAACGNCGGATCCTGCGATGGATGCCNGTCATCGATTCCGCGGCCGATNCCCTCTGGCGNCTTTCCGATGCGGGCGTGTGGATCCGGATCATCACCCACCGCCTTTACGTCAACTGGAGTCACGCCACCGCCATCTCCGACACTGTCGAGTGGCTNGATCGGGTCCGGATCCCCTACCGNGACATCTGCTTCATGGGTGACAAGCCGGAGGTGGGTGCCGACCTCTATATCGACGACGGCCCGCACAACATCGAGGCACTACGGGGCACCGGNAACCGGGTCATCATTTTTGACACCCCCTACAACCGTCATGTGGTTGGCACCCGNGCCCATACATGGGAAGANTGCGAGCAANTTGTCCTACGTGACGCCGCCGAGAGGGGTTACGAATTCCAGGTNTCCCTNCCTGGCCTGGAACATCAGTCAGGCCGCCTNCCACGCGNNGNACAGGGACGTGGANNNAATCGGGAAGAGNACCAAGAACCGGCCTAACGCCGGTGGAAGTCGGGGGATCGCTTNTCAGCNAAGGCNCGCGGNCCCTCNTTCGCGTCGTCGGACGCGAANACTGAGCGACTCAGCGGTTCCTCGAAAGCAAAGGCTTCGGCCTCGGTCATGCCGGCTGTCTCCCGAAGGGTNCGNAGGATGGCCTCAACNGCCAGCGGTCCGTTGGCGGCCACCACTGNGGCGANCTCATGCGCCCGTTCCAGTGCCTTCCCGTCTGGCACCACCTGGCCTATAAGCCCAATGGCCCTAGCCTCGTCGGCTGTCAGGTGCTTACCNGTCAAGAGGATGTCAGCCGCTTCAGTAAAGGGAATCTGACGGGCCAGTCGAACGGCCGAGCCCCCACCCGGGTACAGGGACCACCGGGCCTCGGATACTCCNAAGGTCGCCCCCTCGCCCGCTACCCGNATCTCGGTGCCCTGNAGGATCTCGGTGCCCCCAGCGATGGCGTTGCCCTCCACNGCGGCAATNATCGGGACACGAGGGTGCCGGGTCTTCAATAGCCCGTCGTATATCCAACCGGACCCATCCCGCTCCATACGACCAGCCACGTCGTAGTCGTCGGTGGCATCGGCGTCACCGGCCATGGCCCGCAGGTCCATGCCGGCACAGAAATGGTCGCCGGCACCAGTCANAATGCAGGCCCGAATCGTTTCGTCGGCGTCGATTTCGTCCCAGGCATCAGCCAAGCGACCAAACATGGCGAGAGTCATGGCGTTACGNCGAGCCGGTCGGTTCATGGTCAAAACCACCACCGGCCCCTCACGGTCCATCAGNAGGTCAGACAAGGCGTCNCNTTGCTCATCGGGNCGTCAGTGCAGGAAGCACCTCGTTGGCGATCAGNCGAAGCGACTCCCAACCGATCTCCGGATCGATTCCGCCACANAGCGGNTGGACNACCGCCGCCCCCGTTGACCGCACCAAGTCGATGCACTGGTCGGGTGTAAGTATCGCGTGCTGGCCACCGACCCNTAACGCATCCANNCTGCTGGCGTCTACCTTCCAACTGGTCCGCTGGTCAGGCTTCTGCCAGGCCGAGTAAGTCCGAGCGTCNTACAGGAGATGCTCGCCGATCCGGTCCCATACAGCATCGGGATCATGGGTTACCAAGACGAGGCCTGGTCCCGANGGCATCATGCAGAATGGTGNCTTGTGNCCGGCCGCCACCGACGCCGCCAGGTANGCGGCCTCTANCTCAGGATCGTGGATGGCCGGCACAAAGGGAAGGTGGTGCCGGGCAGCCCGNCGNGCCGACGCCTCCACCGAACCNCCNACNGACAGCAGCGCNTGCGGATCGCTTGCCGGCCGAGGTGTNACCCACGCGGGACGTCCGTCCGCATCGAAGGGCTCGCCCCTCCAAGCTTCAAGCATGATCCGGAGGCCTGCTTCCAGTTCCTGGCCGCGCCGGGTGCGATCCCGACCGAACATCGCGAACTCCTCGTCTCGATATCCCACCCCGACCACTACGTTGATCCGCCCGGGTGCCATCAGATCAAGTGCCGCTATGTCCTCGGCCACCTGGAGAGGGTCCCGAAGCGGCAACAGGAGGGCCGAAACCGAACAGAACAGGTTGCGGGTCGCTCCCAGTACTCCAGCGGCCACCACCAGCGGTGCGCTCATGAAGCCGTCTTCGGATCCATGGTGNTCGGACAGGACCACCCCNGCGAAGCCGTTCTCGTCCGCGTACCGGCACATCTCCAGCATCTCGGCGTACTGACGAGCGTGGCTGAGATCCTCCACGAACGGNGGAATCCGCAAGTCAAACCTCANGAGNATCACCGGGCACCACCNGAGTCGCNTTCAGTCGTCATCCTCATGGCCGNAAAGGCTGCCCGAGCAACCGAAAGATCCTCCTGATTGGTAATTCCGATCCANTCCTCATCNGTGTCGACCACTTCGATAGAGAGACGGCCCTCGATTCGCTGCTNGTCCAGTGCCTCCGGNAGGAGGAACTCTGCAGTCAGGGAGTCGCCCTGGCTNCTGTGGAACGCCGTCCACTGTTCGGCCAGTCGATCGATCGCCGCCNCNGGGAGAGCCCAGATGTTCATGGAGACTGACACTTCCGGAGATAGTTCCCCCACCGGATCAGTTGCCCGGATGGCGTTGCCATAGCGCCCAATGCCGTGGGTCTCCACTAGACCNTCCAGTCGTCCCNTTCCGTCACGGGTGCATATCCCGCGGGACACGGTGCCCGTTTCAGGAATCGTCCGGCCCAACTGGAAGCCGAGCATGGCCGCCGAGGGCACCGTCGATTCAGCGCCTGCAAAGGACTTCACGATCCGGGCNATGCCGGTCGACCCATAATGGTCGTCAGCGTTCAGGACAACGACCGGCCCGTCAAGTACCGCCCGAGCGCTNACCACTGCGTGGCCNGTCCCCCANGGCTTGGCTCGAGNGGGGCCGAAAGCGTCCTGGTGCACCATCACCAGGTCCAGATCCTCACCGTGTTGAGACACCAGATGGCTCTGAATGTCCTCATCCAGATCGGTTCGACCAACCACGACCACACGGGTTACACCAACTGCAGCAGCCTCGCGAATGGAGTAGTCCAAGATGGCCGATCCCTGTGGCCCAACAATGGCCAACTGCTTGGTTCCTCCGAAGCGGGAACCCAGGCCACCAGCCAGAAGGAGAAGGCTGATCGCAGAATTGTCGGACATCACTGCAAGTATTCAGGCGCGTCAGTCGGCNGCCGAGTTGGCGTCCCGCTCGCCCCGCAGGAACGCCGAGCGTGCTTCATCACCNCGGCCCANCAGATTCAGTTCAAAGGTGAAGCCCTGTTCAAAGCGATAGCTAGTTCGGACGTCGACCGGGTCGATCCCGTTCATAGATTCCTTGGCAGCGCGCATCACNTCGGGATCCTTAGCGGCAATGGTGGCTGCCACCTCGCTGGCTACCGTCGCCAGATCGTCGGGCGCCACCACGCGCAACACGGAACCGTAGGCATGCAATTCCTCTGCCGTCGCCGGCTCNCAGCTGTAGAGCATCCAGCGAGCCCGGTGGCTCGGCACGAGACGCATCAAGTGNGTGGCCGCACCCAACGCCCCGTTGTCCACCTCGGGAAGGCCGAAGCCCGCCCCTTCGNCNGCCACGATCACGTCCGCATTGCCCACCAATCCGATGCCNNTCCCCAGGCAGAATCCGTTGACNGCAGCCACCACGGGNACCGCGCACTCATATACCGCCCGGAAGGCCTCACCACACGAGCGGTTGGCCTCCAGGAGGCCAAGGTNGCCNCCGTCGGCATCAGTGGCCTGNATNTCTTTGATGTCCACACCGGCACAGAAGCCGCGCCCNTNCGCAGCCAGCACCACAGCACGTATNTCGGTCCGCATNCGGTAGCTNTCCAACATGGTGGCCAAGCCGTAGGTATCGGCGACACCNAAGGCGTTGACGGGNGGATTATCCATTGTGATGGTGGCCACCCCGTCGNCCACCGTCTCGTGCAGTGTCATCGCTCNTACCTCTTCCTCATGCCCCTCGNCAATCTTTCCGCCATGACCAGCCTGCCAGCCACCCGGTCAACGTCGGACCAGAACCGAGGAACCGTGCCCGAATAACCCCTGGTTGGCAGTCACCCCGACCCGGGCCCCGTCAACCTGACGACCACCGGCCTGCCCTCGCAACTGCCANGTGAGTTCGCACACCTGGGCAATTGCCTGAGCTGGCACGGCCTCTCCAAACGCACCCAGGCCCCCGCTGGGGTTCACCGGNATNCGGCCACCAATGGAGGTAGCNCCNGTCCGCANCANCGACTCGGCCTCACCCTGAGCGCATAGNCCCAACTGCTCGTACCAGTCCAGCTCAAGGGCCGAAGACAGGTCGTACACCTCGGCCACGTCGACGTCCGCGGGACCCATACCCGCTTCGGTGTAGACCTGTTCACCGATGGACTCCTTGAAGCCGAGCGGTGGCAGTTCTGTAGCAGCAGCCGAGTCGGTGGCCAGGTAGGGCAAGTCGATCACGGTGTCCGGGTAGGTCGGCGTGACCNTCGACAGGCCTGCCACCCGGACCGGATCGGTGATCCCCTTAGATCGGGCATAGTCCATCGAGCTGACTACGAGCGCGGCACCACCGTCGCTGGTGGTGCAGATCTCAAGGAGTCGAAGCGGGTCGGATACCACCGGGGAGTTGGCAACGTCCTCGACGTCGTACTCCTTGGGGTAGCGGGCATTCGGGTTGTGGACTCCGTGGCGACTGTTCTTGGCCTTCACCATCGCGAAGTCGTGCGACGTGGCGCCGTATAGGGCCATTCGGCGTCGGGCGTGAAGAGCGAAGTAGACGGGGTTCGTTGCCCCCACCAAGTGGAATCGGAGCCAGTCGGTGTCATCGGGTCGCTCACCCTCCGAGGGAGCGAGAAACCCCTTCNGCGTAGTGTCGGCACCCACCACGATGGCCACGTCACACGCCCCGGAGAGGATCTGACCACGGGCCACNGACAACGCTGTGACCCCTGAGGCGCAGGCCGCGTAACTNCTGGCGACTTGGGCCCCGTTGAAGCCCAGCGCCCTAGCGAANGTGGAACCAGCCACATACCCGGGGTAGCCACAACGCACGGTGATGGCNCCGGACACGAACCCCACCTNGTTCCAGTCNATGTCGGCGTCAGCTAGTGCCTCCCGAGCTGCGTGCACGCCNTACTCGGTGAAACTCCGCCCCCACTTNCCCCAGGGNTGCATNCCCACGCCAAGGATTGCCACCTCGTCCACCCTCAGGCCTCCACTCCGGTCNCACCNTCAGGGAATCCATCTACGGGCCTCCACTGCCAGGTCATGTACTCAATCTCGCTATCGGTATACAGCACGCCCAGTTCGAGCTTGACAGCCATCCCCACTTCGAGGTCGTCAACCGTCCAACCAGGCGACACCTGCCCCAACACAACCATCTGTTCCTCGGCAAGTTCGACCGCGGCCACCACCACCGGCACGTAGGGCTCGGCCACGACGAACGGCGGCGGCGGCGGGTAGGCGCTGTTGGTGAACGACCAAATCGTTCCAAACCGACTCAGAAGGACCTCTTCCACCGCACCAGCCGGCCGCCGTGGATCACTGCCTCCGAGGTGCACCGGAAAGCAGTACCCACCGGTCTCCAAGCGACCTCCGATGAGTTGTGGGTCCGCACCCATGGTGAAGAAGCCCTCTACCGCAGGTAAACGAGTCAGGCCAGTGGTAACAGTCATACGTCCGTTCCTTCATGAACAGGTCTTGGACGCATGAGCCGATCCTACGACCCCTCCCGGACCAGCCTCCCCACCGGCGAGTCGATCACCAAACCTCACGGGACCTAATCCATGCCATGGCGGAGAGCTCAGGTCCGAATGCGGGCCGGACCGAAACCCACCGGTACCGTCGACGCCTATGAACCACGCCTCCACGATCGATCCAGCGGAGACCGATGAAATCGACGAGGCNGNCTTCGTAGCCCGAATCGAGGCCTTCCANGAGGGGCGTTGTCGTCGATGGGATGACGTCNACCCGACCGCAGACTCGAACGACGAACCGGCCGGNACAGACCTTGATGGCCTGGCTNCCGCGCGCCAGTACCAGNCCGCCCTAGCCGANGCAGGNCTNGCCGGCTTGANNTACCCNTCGNAGTACGGGGGTGCGGGGCTAACCCANCGCCACCAAGAGATCTTTACCCGGATCGCTGCGGCCTGGCACCGTCCCGACGGCCCTCTGTCTATCTCCCACGGCATGTGCCTCCCCATGCTCAACCAGTACGGCTCCCACGAACAGAAGGTGGCTCACATGGCCGACGCCATCAGGGGCAGCGTCGTCTGGTGCCAGATGTTCTCCGAGCCCGGTGCTGGCTCAGACGTGGCCGGGCTGTCCACTCGCGCCATTCGGGANGGAGACGAGTGGATCNTNGACGGTCAGAAGGTCTGGACGTCNGGTGCCCACTACTGCGACTTCGGACTCGTGGTCGCCCGNACCGACCCCACCATGCCCAAGCACCAGGGACTCTCGATGTTCATCGTCGACCTACGAACCCCCGGCGTGGAGATTCGTCCCCTTGTCCAGATCTCAGGTGCCCGAGGCTTCAACGAAGTGTTCTTCGATGACGTCCGTATCCCGGCCAACAACCTCCTAGGGGATGTCAACCAAGGATGGAACCTGGCGGTGTCCATGCTCATGTTNGAACGTGTATCGATCGGAGCCGGTGGTGGAGTATTCAACGCCAAGCGGAATCCCGACCTCATCCAACTAGCCCAGGACCTCGAGCGATCCGANGAACCGNTGGTCCGCCAGGCCCTGGCNGATCTGTACATTCGCGAGGAAATCAAGGGCTATGTAGCCCAGAGNATCCGNTCCGCNGTNGCCGCCGGTCGGGTTCCCGGCCCCGAGGGATCCATTGCCAAGCTCACNGGTGCGCTCGTGGCNCGGCGAACCAGAGACGCCGCCATGGCCATCCTCGGAACANCCGGCCAGGCNTTTGGAGACGGNCCGACCGCCGAGAAGGCCAGGAGGTGGTCNGACTTCTGCATCAGCGCNGCGGGNATCAGCATTGCCGGAGGCACCGACGAGGTNCAGCGCAACATNATTGGCGAGCGCGTCCTCGGCNTGCCCAAGGAGCCNGACCCCCACAAGGGTGCGGCCTGGCAGGACGTACCCCGCAACTAGCAGGTCATCGACTGTGTTCCTGGACCTCACCGACGAGCAGAAGGCACTGCAGCAGGAGTTGCGGACCTACTTCACCGAACTGATGACTCCCGAGGTGAANGCACGCGTNTCCAGCGCAGANTTTGCCGAGAATCTCTCCTACAAAGCTCTGATCCGACAGATCGGTGCTGACGGATGGCTAGGAGTCGGTTGGCCGGTCGAGTACGGCGGAAGGGGGTTCACCCCCATCGAGCAGTACATCTTCTTCGATGAGTCCCAAGCAGCCGGCTGCCCCATTCCCTTTCTGACCACNAACACCGTTGGTCCGACCATACGACAGTTCGGAACCGACGAGCAGAGGGCTCTNTTTCTCCCCAAGGTGCTAGCCGGCGAGGTTCANTTCTCCATCGGGTACTCCGAACCGGGCGCGGGTACCGACTTGGCCTCACTCCGCACCAGNGCAGTNCGTGACGGCGANCACTGGATCATCAGTGGGCAGAAGTTGTACACCAGTCTCGCCTACAACGCCGACTTCATCTGGCTGGCCGCGCGCACCGATCCAGACCTCCCGTCNCATAAGGGAATCACNATGTTCCTGGTCGACACCACCGACCCGGGCTTCTCCATCCAGCCCTTTGAGACGTTCGGCCAGACCCACACCACAGCCACCTTCTACGACGAGGTGCGGGTCCNNGACACNATGAGGGTCGGNGAAGTCAATGGNGGCTGGAACCTCATCACCAACCAACTGAACCATGAACGCGTCTCCCTGTTCCCCGGAGCCCGACTAGTCACGGTCACCGAGGAAGCTGTGGCGTGGGCGCGCGGCACGCTGGGCGGCGACGGGCTCAGAATCATCGACCACGAATGGGTACGCGTTGCCCTAGCCGAATGCCGTGCCTTGGCCCGACACCTCGACCTNCTGAACTGGTACGTGGCCNCCGAGAGNTCCGCAGGACGAATGAACCCTGCNGACTCNTCTTCAGTNAAGGTCCACGGTTCGGAGTCCATGCACCGGGTGTACACCCTGCTGACCCAGGTCATGGGCGCCACCGGAGTCTTACGGACCGACGCCCCGGGCGCCACAGTGCTCCAATCCATCGAGGCTTCCTACCGGAGCGTCTGGGTGCTGACCTTCGGGGGCGGTACTAACGAGGTACAACGGGACATCATCGGTATGAGCGGCCTGGGCCTGCCCCGCGAGAAGCGCCGAAAGGCGGATGCACACCCGACCGCCGGGAAGCACTGATCGCTGTGGACTTCACGCTAGACGAGCAACAGCAGGCCGTTGTCGACCTTGCCGAACAGATCTTTGGCGANGCCTTGGCTCCTGACCTCCAGACCGAACGCCTTCGAGTCGTGGAGAATACTGACNAGTGGTTCGACCGTGACCTCTGGCAGGTTCTGGCAGACGCCGGCCTTCTGGGCATCGTTCTGGGCGNCNACGTTGGTGGAGCCGGCCTNGATGCGGTGGCACTGGCGCTATTACTCCAGGCTCAGGGGGCCCATGTTGCCCCGATGCCACTACTTCCCTCAGCAGTGGCATCCCTCGTGGTCGACCNACACGGCGACNACTCCCAACGNCAGGCCCTCCTGCCGGGTGTGGTCGCCGGGACGACCATCCTNACCGTGGCCATCCAGGAGTTGCTCGATGACCGGCTGAGCAAGCCATCATGCTCTTTCATGGTCNAGCCGTCGGATGGACGCCCGACTGGCCGCCTCACAGGCCGGAAGGTGGTCGTCGAGCATCTCGGTGTAGCCCACCACCTNTTGGTCACCGCCTCCACCGTCGACGGCCCCCGAGTGGTCNTGGTGGACCGCTCATCAGAGGGCATCGCAGCCCAGACCGGNCTCTCCACTCGGCTCCAACCNCTGTCGGACGTTACGTTCACCGATACGCCCGGCCAAGTGGTNGGTGGACCAGACGCCGTAACCGCNCTGCTCGATCACCTCCNGATGGGCATCTGTGCCACCCAACTCGGGGTCACCGAGCGAGCATTGGCCCTAACCGCGGAGTACACATCCACACGCCACCAGTTCGGGCGGCCCATCGCGACATTCCAGGCCGTCGGCCAACGCCTGGCCGACCAGTTCGTGAACGTGGGNGGCATCCGCCTAGCCACCCTGTCGGCAGCCTGGCGCCTTGCCAACNANCGCNACGCCACCGAGGACCTCCTGGTTGCCAAATGGTGGGCATCAGAGCGGGCCACCGACGTNGCCAATGCCACCCAGCACGTACATGGCGGAATGGGGGTNGCCACCGACTATCCCCTCCACCGCTACACGCTGTGGAATAAGCACCTCGCCACGTCCCTGGGNGCGGGCAANCAGGCCCTCCGTGGGCTCGGCGCACTACTGGCCGACTAGACGCGACCCCTGCAACGCCCATGCCCCATCACGACCTCCTCATTCTCGGCGGTGGTTCCGGGAACTCGGTTATCGGACCGGAGCACGACCACTGGNACATCGCCATCGCCGAACCGTGGGCCTTTGGNGGCACCTGCATGAACCGGGGCTGCATCCCGTCCAANANGCTNGTGTACCCCGNTGATGTCGCCNTGGCNGCCCGCCACGGGGCCCAACTAGGACTCCGAACCAGTACCGAGCGNGCCGACTGGCCGGCCATCAGNGATCGAATCTTCGGGCGGATCGACCCCATCGCCGNGGCAGGCCTGGACTACCGGGAATCACTAGACAACGTGACGGTCTACCGCCACTCCGCCCGCTTTACTGGCGAGCGAACCGTTGACCTCGATGGCACCAAGGTCACCGCTGATCGAATCGTGCTCGCCATGGGAGCTCGTACCTCTCTACCGACCATCGACGGCCTGGATGCCGTGGACTTCCGAACCTCCGATGACATCATGCGGATCGACGTACTGCCCGAGCATCTGGTAATCGTGGGTGGGGGCTTCATCGCCGTGGAGATGGCCCACGTGTTCGACGGTTTAGGCAGCCGGGTCACCATCGTTCACAGGGGCGATCTACTTCTGCGGGGCGCCGACACCGACGTCAGGCGCCGCCTGACCGAGACATACGCCGACCGTTTGGACCTGCGTCTTGAGACCACCGTTACAGGAGTAAAGCAGGCCAACAGGGAGGCGGTCAGCGAAACCTTCCACCTGGAGCTCTCTGACGGCACGACGCTGGACGCCGACCAACTTCTGGTGGCTACCGGTCGGATCCCTAACGGTGACTTGGCCACCGTGGACCTCGGTGGCATCGCCATTGACGATCAGGGCTACGTGATCACCGACGACCAGCTACGGACCTCAGCCGACGGCGTGTGGGCCCTCGGGGATGTCACCAACCCCATCCAGTTGAAGCACACCGCCAACGCGGAGGCCCGGCTGGTCGCCCACAACCTCGCACACCCGGGCGAGTCCCGATCTATTGACCGGCGGTTCGTTCCCCACGCCGTGTTCGGTCACCCCCAGGTCGGCTCGGTCGGACCCACTGAACAGAATCTCATCGACGGCGGCCAGCCCTATCTGGTTGCCACCCGCGAGTACGCGGCCACTGCCTACGGCTGGGCCATGGAGGACACCACGGGGTTCGCCAAGCTGCTCGCCGATCCGGAAACCCGACTCCTACTAGGCGCCCACATCGTAGGTCCGCAGGCCCCGACGCTGGTCCAGCAACTGATTCAGGGAATGGTTGCCGGCCAAACCGTTGATGAGATGGCCCATGGGCAACTATGGATCCATCCCGCCATGCCCGAACTGGTGGAACAGGCACTCCTAGCCCTCTGACCCACCGTTACCGCCGACCAGACCACCGACTAGCCATCAGCAAATTACCGAAGGGCCGACGAACATGGACGACCTAAAGGGACGGGTAGCCGTCATCACCGGCGGAGCCTCGGGCATGGGGCTTGCCTTCGCCCACCGATTCGCTACTGCCGGCATGAAAGTAGTGCTGGGCGACATCGAGGTCCCGGCCTTGGATGCCGCCGTCGAGGGGCTCCGGAGTGATCACGTCGAGGTGCTCGGCGTACGTTGCGACGTGTCCGATGCCGCCTCGGTACACGATCTGGCCGTCGCTGCCATCGAGTCCTTCGGAGCAGCCCACGTGGTCTGCCTCAATGCCGGAGTGGCAACCTCGGGACCCCTCCATGAGCAGACGCTTTCCGACTGGCAGTGGATTCTGGGCGTGAATCTGATGGGCATCGTCCACGGCGTAGATGCCTTCCTTCCCGGGCTCGTGGCCCAGGACGAAGGACACGTGGTGATCACCGCATCGGTGGCCGGCCTCACCGCCTACCCGAACCTCGGGCCCTACTCTGCATCCAAGCACGCTGCGGTAGCGATCGCCGAGACGCTCCACAACGAGTTGTCGACAAGCGGGTCAAAGGTGGGGACTACCGCCCTGTGCCCCGGCTTCGTCGCTACCGGCATATTCGAATCCGAGCGAAATCGTCCCGAATATCTGACCGACGCTCTAGCCGAACCCGAGAGCGACGAGGACCGGGACCGCCGAATCGCCTTTCTTGAGATGATTGCCAGCGAGGCACGTAAGCCTGACGAGGTCGCCGACCTCGTACACGACGCGATTTTGAACAGGACATTCTGGGTCTTCACCGACGATCAGCACGTCCCCAATATCACCAATCGCCACGCTGAGATCACGCAACGTCAGAACCCCTCCGAAGGCCAGCCGATCATCGAGGACATTTTCGGCTGAGCGAGTCCACTCAGGCCTGAGGGGCTCTTAGTCAGTTCGTGGCAAACGCCGACTCCACGTGCTCCTTTGCCCACCGGTAGTCGGACTTCCCGTTAGGACTTCGCTGGAGGCAGTCCACGAAGACGACTCGCTTCGGCACCTTGTAACCAGCCAGAACACCACGCAACTCGAGCCTGAGGGAGGCCTCATCGGCCGCACCGGGCTCCTTCAACTCGACTACGGCAACCACCGCCTGCCCCCAGCGGTCATCGTCAACACCCACGACGTTGCAGTCAGTCACGGCGGAGAGCTCCTTCAGTGCCTCCTCGACCTCCTCGGGGAACACCTTCTCCCCACCCGTATTGATACAGGCCGATCCCCGGCCGAGAAGCGTGATTGTCCCGTCGACCTCTACAGTGGCCCAGTCGCCGGGAATCGACCACCGGCGTCCAGCCACCACGGGAAAGGCTGCCTCGGTCTTCTCCGGGTCCTTGTAGTAGCCGACAGGAAGTGGCCAGGCTAGAGCGATCTGGCCCCGCTCACCGGAGCCTGCTTCGACTTCCCGTCCGTCTTCGGTAAATACCCGGGTGTGTTCCCCAAGGGCAAAACGGGCAGTGGTCTCCCGGACACCAGCAGCACGATTCCGGCCTGAGGTGACCTGGTTGGCCATCCCGGTTCCCTCGCTGGAGCCAAGCGAATCCAGGATCGTGCACGGGTGGTGGCCCAGGAGCGCCTCCTTGACTGGTGCGCTGAACATCACTCCTGACGAGATCAAAAGCCGTAGCGAGGAGAGATCCGGAGTCCGGCCCTCATCGGCCGCTCGATCCAACGACTCGACCATTGGTCGACCAAAGGCATCGCCGACCATGGTGATCACGGTGATCCGGTCTTTCTCAACGGTCCACCACAGTTCGTCGGCGTCAAAGTGCCGATTCTCCATGGTGGAGAGCATCCCACCGTGGCTGAGGGTGGCTAAGCCCGGGATCCCAGAGGTCCCGTGCATCAGTGGAGCAGCGCAGAGCTGGCGCATCTCCCGCCCGGCGCTAGCGATCCGTTCGGCGATGGCTGCCGCCTCCCCCGCCGTAGAGGGAACCGACTCCTTGAAGGACCTAAAGGTGGCCTCCATGGAACCCAAAAGATTTACGTGGTCCCACATCACCGCCTTGGGCATACCGGTCGTTCCCCCGGTGTAGAGGAACCACAGGTCGCTCCCCGACCGGCCGATTCGAGGCATCGGATCGGCCGTGACGGCCTCTTCGTAACCGATCGCCCAGTCGGGAACGTGGTCCGACTCACCGCCTACACGAATCAGTACCTTGAGTTTCGGACACCGCTCTCTTACGGCCTCCACCCGGTCGGTAAGCGTGTGGTCGAAGAAGATCGCCTCGGCGTCAGCGTTTTCCAGAATGTAGGCCAACTCGTCCCCGGTGTACCGGTAGTTCACGTTGGCCGGGATCCCCCGGACCTTCAATGCCGCATACTGGGCTTCCGGATATTCGCAGCCATTGAAGAGAAACAAGGCGACCTTGCTGCCAGAACCCACGCCATGAGCATCCAGCGCGCCTGCCAGCCTGGCTGCCCGATCGTCAAAGGCGGACCACGAAGTACGCACACCTGCCGCCGAGTGGACCGGTTGGTCGCCCACAGCGTCAGAAATGGCCTCCCATGCCGTAGCCAGATTCAGCCGTCCGTCGATGTCGCTCACTGGCGGCGATGGTAGCGATCCTCTTACCGGTATCCCCAATGAGCGGGTACTCGCTAGTTAGACGATCGAATAGACCCGAGCCGCCGGGGGGGGCGCCCCTATGCTCGAAGCCCGTGGGCAGCACCTTCGGATCCCTATTCCGCCTCTCCACCTGGGGCGAGAGCCACGGCGCCGGTATCGGCGTGGTGGTAGACGGATGTCCACCCCGGCTTGCCCTCAGCGAGGAGGACCTACAGGCCGACCTAGATCGACGCCGTCCCGGCCAGAGCCGACTCACCACCCAACGAGATGAAGCTGATCGGGTCGAAATCCTGTCCGGGGTGTTCGAGGGTCGGACCACCGGCGCCCCCATTGCCCTTCTGGTTCGTAACGACGATGCCCGTTCGGGCGCCTACGACCATCTCAAGGACCTCTATCGGCCCTCCCATGCCGACTTCACCTATGACGCTAAGTACGGACACCGTGACTGGAGGGGCGGTGGGCGCTCCAGTGCCCGTGAAACCGTCGGGAGGGTGGCCGCCGGAGCTATAGCTCGGCGACTACTGGCCGACTGCGCCGGCATCGAGGTTCTGGGCTGGGTGTCTCGCATCCATGATGTGGTAGCCGACGTCGACACCGGTGCTGTGACTCGCAGCAAGGTGGAGGCTGACGCAACTCGCTGCCCAGACCCCGTGGCCGCAACCGCTATGGCCGAGGCCATCGGCGCGGCCCGTAGTGATGGTGACTCCCTTGGTGGAATTGTGACCTGCGTAGCCCGCAATGTGCCCGTCGGCCTCGGAGCCCCGGTGTTTGACCGACTGGAAGCCGATCTGGCCAAGGGAATGTTGTCCCTACCAGCCGCCAAGGGCTTCGACGTGGGTAGCGGCTTCGATGCCGTGTCCATGACCGGACGCCAGCACAACGACGCCTTTACGCCCGGGCCCGACGGCCCAGTGACCGCCACCAACCGCTCGGGTGGGATCCAGGGCGGCATCTCCACCGGCGACGACGTGGTGTTCCGGGTGGCCTTCAAGCCCACGGCCACCATCGCATCATCTCAGGACACCGTCACGGTGGACAACGTTGCCACGTCTCTCGAGGCACGCGGTCGGCACGACCCCTGCGTCCTGCCACGGGCTGTTCCGATGGTGGAGGCCATGGCCCTCGTAGTACTAGCCGACCACTGGCTCCGCCAGCGAGCCGTCGACGTGCTTCCCGACTGACCCACGCTGGACCCGGCCCGACCACGAATCGATCCCTACACTTGGGGCAGATCCTGAGCGTCCCCGTCGAGGAGGCCCACGTGAGCCAGCCCAAAACCAGCAACAACCCGGCCTTCCGGTCCCACAAGCCCATCCCGTACGAGATCCCTGACTTCTCTGACGTGGCTGAAGAGCGCCGACACCGGCAGGAACGGTTGGCAGCCGCATTTCGAATCTTTGGAAAATTCGGGTTCAGTGAGGGGGTAGCCGGTCACATCACCGTCCGGGACCCGGAGCACGATGACGCCTTCTGGGTAAACCCCTTTGGAATGCCGTTCAGCCACATCCGAGTATCTGACCTGCTGCTGGTCGACCACACGGGCCAGATCCTCCACGGTGAGTACGCCCTGAACCAGGCGGCCTTCGCTATCCACGCTGGCCTCCATATGGCCCGACCCGACGTGGTGGCCGCTGCCCACTCTCATTCACTGTACGGCAAGGCCTGGTCGTCGTTGGGGCGTCCACTGGACCCCATCACCCAGGACGCCTGCATATTCCACGGCGATCAGGTGGTGTTCGACGATTACACCGGCGTGGTCAGGGATCCCGAAGAGGGGAAGCGCATTGCCTACGCCCTCGGTGACCGCAACGCCGCCATCCTACGGAACCACGGGCTACTGACCGTCGGTCACAGCGTGGAGGCGGCTGTCTGGCGGTTTGTGACCATGGAGCGGTCCTGTCAGGCCCAGTTGCTGGCCGAAGCGGCCGGTACTCCAGTGGTAATGGACGACGAAACCGCCTCGGCAACACATCGACAGATAGGGGGAGAGTTCGCCAGTTGGTTCACGGGGCAGCCAATGTTCGCTCAAGTACTCTGCGAGCAACCGGACCTCCTGGACTGATCCCTTAAGTGCAGTCCACCCTCAAGGGGTGGGCTCACCAAACACACCTAAGACGCCACTACCGCGGTCAAGAGCCACGTTTCTCCGTTGATGGAGACCTCATAGGGGTTCCACCACGGTTTCACCGTGCCGGTCAGGCCGTTTGTAGAGCGAGGCCCTCAGGCGGCGTGGGTGACCAGGAGGCGCTCGAGGTCCCGCCGGTACAGGATCCGGATGTGGATCCCTGGGTGGCGTTCCCGCAACAGACGTACCTTCCGGTTCTTCCGGGTCACAAGCGACTGGCGGAGGGTGGTGACCTCAAGATAGAGATCATGGTCAGGTAGGTAGAAGTCCGGTGTAAAGGCCGTCCGTGGATTTCCGTCAGCGGCCGTTTCGAGCACGAAGGTCCGGTGCTCGTACTCCCAGGCGATCTCGTAGAAGTCCAGCAGGTCGGCCACTTGTTGTTCGGACTCGTGGGAGAACACCAACTCCAAAGGCGGGGATTCGACCCGAAGCCTCCGAACCTCTCCCACTGTCTCGCCAGCCTCCGGCTCTATTGGTCCCAGCCAGCCCTAGAGGCTGGCGGCCCGGCCCATTGGATCGTCGAAGTACTGGCCGGCCGGTTCTCGCGCTACCACCCTGCGGCCCTCCGGGTAGAGCTCGACGATCCGGGCATCCACCTGCTCCTTGACCCCGGACAAGGGCAGGATGTTCAATACGCCCTGCCCATGGCGCAGCAGGTCGACGATCTCCTCCTCACCGGTGCGGACCATTACCGAAGTGCCGCTGATAACCAGGTTCACCCTGGTCACGTCTTCGTCTAACTGCATCGTGAGATAGGAAAACACTTCCCGAACCAACTCCAGGCGGATTCCGGCATCCAGCAGTGACTTCACAGCCCGCAACTCGAGCAGGTCCCGGTACGCGTAAAGGCGCCGGCTGCCGCTCCCCGACGCCTCCGTCAGGGACGGGCGAACTAACTCGGTCCGGGCCCAGTAGTCGAGCTGCCGGTAGGTGATGCCAGCAATCTCGGCGGCACGCTTGCCTGAGAAGCCATCGGCCGGCTCGGCCCCGGACGAGGCTGGAGTGGAATTCGCTGCCATGGGACGTCTCCCTCAGTTCGGGCTCAGCGTTCCATCGGTGGAACTACAACCCTGTGACCCACGACAGCGTAGGCCGGTGGTGACTCTGGAGCAAGGATTTCGCGCAGAGTGTGATATTTACTGCACTCTGCGCGCGAATTGAATCACGATAGTCCGCCTCAGGCCTCGAAGTCGTCGGGGTCCACCGAGTCCAAAAAGGCCCGGAACTCCTCGACCTGAGCCTCAGCAGCTGGTGTATCAGACGGATCTGCACTTTCATCGCTGGGAGGTGGGACAAAGCCAGCCTCATCGACTACTTCCTCGGCTACGAGCACCGGGGCTCCGGTCCGCACGGCCAAGGCAATGGCATCCGATGGTCGGGCCGACACCACCTCGATACCCACCGGGCCGCGCAACGTCACCTCGGCGAAGAAGGTTCGGTCCCGCAGGTCGGTCACCACCACCTGTTCTACGGCAACCGAGAAGGTTTCCAACAATGTGGCCAACAGGTCGTGCGTCATGGGCCTGGGCGGGTCTTGGCCGGCCATGGCTAGGCCAATGGCCTTTGCCTCCCGCAGGCCAATGAAGATCGGCAGCATCCGCTCACCATTGGACTCCCGCAACAAGACCACGGGGGTGTCCGACGGCAATACCGACTGGACGCCCAAGACGTCCATGGCGATCATCGCCGACTCTCCCGGGTTGAGGCAGTCACTGCTTTAGAACGATGGGATGACACGTCGAAACCCTAGTTCCGGGTCTTATCGCGTCCCGTGTTCCTAACTGTCTCCACGAGCTCGGGACCACTTCGATCTAGGTCCACTAGGTCGACCTCGACCACCTAGGGCAGGTTGCGGAACTCACCACGATGGTCCAACCCGAAGCCAACCAAGAACGAGGCCCCCGTGTCGAAGCCCACATGGTCCAGCCCCATGGGCAGGACCCGACGATCGGCTCGGTCGAACAACGTGCACACCCGGACGCCGACCGCTCCGTGGGCCACCAGATGCCGCCGCAGGTAGTCGAGGCGAAAGCCAGTGTCGACCACCCCCTCAACCAAGAGGACGTTCCGGCCACTCACGTCGATGGATAAGTCGTGGGTCAGACGTACCCGCCCACTGTCAGGAGCGAACGGGCTGAGGGCCAGGAAGTCGACCTCGACAGGCACAGGAAAGCGACGGACAAGGTCGGCCATGAACGGGAGGCATCCCTTGAGCACCCCCACCACAACCGTGTCGGCATCCAACCAGTCGACCAATTCGATAGCCAACTCGTCGATTCGACTGGCGATCTCGTCAGCAGTCCGGTGGAGCCGGGGACTGGTCATCGGCCCGCCAATCCCAACTCGCGCCGAAGCAGCAGTTCGTGGAGAGCCGAACCGGCATCGGTCAACTCGTCAACCAGTCGTCGGGCCTCGGCCAGCGGCCGCCCGGACCCTTCTCCGTCGACGCCCACCACCGGTCCGACCAGTTGTTCCAGCAGTCCTGCCTCCCGTTGGGCGGCCACTAGGTACATGCGCAGGTGTCGGACATCGAAGCCGTGCCCCACAAAGCAGGCTGCCATCCGACCCACCAGGATCGCCTCGTCGTCGTATACGGTGCTGGTCCCAGCCTCCCTGCCCTGGAGCAGGCCCAAGCGCTCTAGTTCGGACACCGTTGCCTCGTCTAGGCCGACCATGGACGCCAACTCGCTCTTCGAGACGCTCACTGATCCGGCCAGTGTGCCGTCTACCGTCCTCCTTCCGGTCATACGGCCTCGGCGACCCACGCTGTCTCTGAAGGCCGGTACCAGGCCGTCGACCTCGTCAGTTGGTTCCGGTTGGTCCAGCAGTCCGGCAATTACCTTCAGCGGGAGGTGCTGGTCGCGCTGCAGTCGGAGTATCCGGGTGATGCGTGCAACATCGACCTCGCCATACCGCCGATAGCCGCTTGTCGACCGGAGTGGTTGGACGAGGCCCTCTGACTCCAGGAACCTAAGTTTGGACACGGTGACCGCGGGGAATTCGGCCTCGAGAAATGCGACCACCTCGCCGATGTTCATGGAATCGGCCACCTCATCAGGGGCCATGGACGATCAACCAGCCGTGCCGTGGAAGAACACCAGTTTGAACCGGCCGATCTGGAGTTCGTCACCGTCTGTCAGTTCGGCAGTGTCAACCCGTTGCCCGTTCAACCAGGTTCCGTTGAGTGACCCCACGTCACGGGCTAGGTAGCGCTCTCCGATGCGCTCGACCTCAGCGTGACGACGGGAAACGGTGACGTCATCCAGCAGGATGTCGGCCTCGCCGTGGCGACCCACCGAGGTCACCGGAGCCTCCAGCCCGTACCGGGAACCGGCCTTGGGACCAGACTCCACGACGAACAGTCCGCAACCCACCGGGAAGAGTTCACGGTCGTCACCATGGGGCACAGCCTCAACCGGGTCGAAGGCGTCGGTCGGTTCGTCGTTAGATCCGAAGGCCATGGTCAGTCCTCGATCAGCGTCTGGTAGGCCGCAGCATCCATGAGTTCACCTTCAAACTCGATGGACACCTCGCAGATCCAGCCCTCGCCGTAGGGGTCGTCGTTGACTTTCTCGGGTGCCGACTCCAGGTCTTCGTTTACGGCCACCACCTCTCCGGTCACCGGGGCGAATAATTCGGAGACCGACTTGGCCGACTCCACCTCGCCGAACACGCTCCCTGCCTCCACCCGAGCCCCCATCTGCGGAGCCTCGACGAATACCACCTCACCGAGCGCATCCTGCGCGTAGTCGGTGATGCCGATCCGCGCGCAGTTGCCGCTGACAAGACGGACC
Source organism: Acidimicrobiaceae bacterium (assembly GCA_002714485.1). Lineage (GTDB taxonomy): Bacteria > Actinomycetota > Acidimicrobiia > Acidimicrobiales > MedAcidi-G1 > UBA9410. Next base: position 22,639 of record PAXM01000021.1, on the reverse strand, counting down.
CATTCATGGTCGACTGAGTAGCGGAGGTCGGCGGGGACGTACACGTCCTGAACCTACCGCCATCTAACCCCTTACTCAGGAAAACCCGTCTCCTAGGAACCGGTTCGCCACTCCTGTATGGCGGAACGGGCTACTGGTACGTAACCCCAGGCGGCAAACCACGAGATAGCCAGGCCAGGAATCCCGAATATCCACGCCATCGCCTCAAACGTCCATGCCGCGCCAATCGTCGACTGGCCAGCCAGGAAGCAGGGAACGGCCCACAGCAGGGCGAATGTGCCGGTCTTGCCCCACCACGTCACGTCAATGCGGCGTACCCCGACCATCAATAGGAGTAGGGCGGTCAAGCCGATCAACACCTCACGCACGAGCACGAGCACTGCGAACCAAATGGGGATGGAGCCATCCTCCACGATGGCCACAAGCGCCACTACGAGCAGTAGGCGATCAGCCGTCGGATCCAGGACTTTTCCCACCTCGGAGACCTGGTCGAATCGACGGGCAATCCACCCATCCACCCAGTCGGTGGCACCCAGGGCACCTAGCAATAGTGCTGCCGCCGTTCGGTCCTCCTGGGAGACGAGCAGCCAAAGAAACCATGGGATGCAGGCCAGGCGTACCACCGTGATGAGGTTCGGTAGCGTCCAGACTCCTGCCCATCCAGTGCGCGACGTCTCCGGGATCGACGGTGGCACTGCGGTCTCCGATCCCATCGGCCGCAGCCTACGATCCGTGAGGACCAGAGTCCCTGCTGGCGACCACCGATCGAGGCAGACCATCAACCCACACCGGAGGCCCCGTGTCCACGATCTTCACTCGCATTATCAACGGGGAGATTCCCGGCCGGATCGTCTGGCGCGACGACACCTGTGTGGCCATGGTCGACATCAGGCCGCTCAACCGGGGTCACGTGCTGGTCATTCCGATCGTCGAGGTCGATCGCTGGACCGACCTGCCCTCCGAAACCGCCGCCCACTGCACCACGGTGGCCCACACCATTGGTCGGGCCCAGATGGTGGCCTTCTCCCCGACTCGGATAGGCCTGATGATCGCAGGCTTCGAGGTGCCCCACACCCACCTACACGTAGTGCCCATTGACCACATGGGCCATCTGGACTTCACGAAAGCGAACCCCAACGCCGCCCCCAGTGACCTAGATGCGGTGGCCGACGCTCTCCGTGAGGCCCTAAGGGCCGACGGACAGGGCCCCGTGGTCTAGGCCCTTGGTCGGCGGACCCACAGGCGAACGCCCTCGCTGTCGAACCGCTTGCGATAGTCCATTGATATCAAGCGTGACTCAAACTGGCGGACCTCTGGAGCGATCCACCCCAGTGACTCGACATCGACCACGACGGCGTCGATGCGTTCCGCCCAGTCCAAACCCGGCAAGAATCCACGGTTGGGCCGCAGGACGTAGGCGTCATGGCGATCGGCGACCAGTGGATAGACCTCGGGCGACACCATAATCCGGGCGTCGTCGCCGACGAGTACCGAAGTCGAAACCCGAGCCACATCGGTCGACGTCCTTCGACCCCAGTCCCACGGCTCCTCGTAGGGCGACGAAGCAGCGTCCCGAACGAAGAACACTGTTGCGGTCAGGACCAGCACCATGAGGACCCGACGATCCACATGGATGCGGCTGACCCCCTGGGTTCCGATTCGCATGAGGGCGTAGGTGGCGGCAATAAACACGAACGCCAGGGCAGCCACGTCCTGCTGCGGGTTCCCGTAGCCAGTGTCGATCACGTCGGCAACTAGGTAGAGCACCACCAGTGGAACGATCGGCAGGAGATAGCGGGGCCGGACCAACGGAAGGAACAAGGTGGGTGCCAACAGGAGGAGAACCTTGTCGAAGCCGTCTCGGGCGAATAGATCGCCGAGCAGGCCAGCCGGGTCAGACAGCATGCCAAATAGGATCCCGGCCGCCCCATCTCCAAAATGGGCGAAGGCCCCTAGGTGCGGATAGGCGCCGTCGCCGAGTAGGGGCTGTATCACAAACGACATGATGAGGAACCACGCGAGGCCAAAGGTTGCCAGTGGCCACCCTCGGTTCCGATTGTCCTCGCTGACGAGAACGAGTCCGAGCGCGACAACAGCTAGCCCCAGGTCAGACCGGGTGGACACCACCACTACGGCCAGTACGACAAGCCACCACCAGTGATCGGACCGGGCAACCAGGTACGCCGCCATGAGCGCGGGGATGGCCAAGGCCTCGGGGTGGAAACCAGCCAGGTTCAGGTCATGGACGGACGGGTGCAGGGCGTAGGCGACCATCAAGGCTGCCGCCGCCCCAATTCGCAGGTTCGCCGGGCCTCTGGCGATCCGCCAGAGGGGTACAACGGCTAGCGACAACGCCACCGACTGGAGCACCAACAGGGTTCCAGCAGCCGGAAGCACCCGAAGGACGAGCGCTATGGGCCAAAAGATCCATGAGGCCTGGTCCGCAAACAGGTTGTGGCCCAGATCGGTGACCATCGGATCGAACCCGCGGTCCATGAGGTGGGCGGCCTGGAGGTAGTGGCCGAGGTCGGACCCGATCCCCAGATCACGGTGCCGTGCTAGGGCTAGAAGCGACAACACGACGGCCAAAGCCAGAGCGGTTAGCCACGGGATGGCCCGATCGCCGACTCGCGAGTCGAGTCGCGCCTGCCAGCGCAGCATCTGGATGTCAAGGCGGCGACGCAGCGAAATCACCGTTGTCACTACGGTCTCCCCGGTGCGTTCCAGGGAATGGGCGGTTCGCTCCAGCGACGGTTTCGCCCTCACCAGAGAGTCCCTTGGTCCGAGGCCGCCACCGGCATGCCTACCGGAGCGACTGGTTCGATCAGTTCGGAACCCTTATTTCGGGCGCTATTCACCCGACAGTGGACGGTATGACGAGCCAGCGTCCCGTCATCGGCTGGAGCCAGTAGGGACTCAAGGTCCGAGCGATCGCAATCTCCGTCATCCAGCCACCCGTCCCAGTCCACAGGTTCGAGCACGGCGGGCATCCGGTGGTGCAGCGGTACTAGGTCATCGTTTGCCGGCACGGTGATGATGCTGCAGGTCCGTAGCCCCATCCTTTGCTCCCACAAGCCCGCCAACACCAGGGGACTCCCATCTGCCCGGTAGACGTACCAGGCCTGTCTGGTCTTCCGACCACGTTCGGTTCGGGCTCCGGCGAGTCGCTCAGTAGGCCCCCACTCGTAGAAGCCGTCGACGGCCACGAGGCAGCGACGGCGACGGAAGGCGGCCCTGAACGACGGCTTCTCTGCCACAGTCTCAGCACGGGCGTTGAACATCCTCTCACCGATCGCCGGATCCTTCGCCCAACTCGGAGTCAGGCCCCATTTCGCCGTGCCTAGAAGACGGCGGCCGTCCTCGTCGGAGGTCCACGCCAGCGGCAGTTGGTGGGACGGAGCCACGTTGTAGTCGGGGCCGTCCAACACGTCGACGACAACGTCGACGCCGAGATGCTCACTCAACTCCTCGGGACCGGACGCGGTCACCACACGGCCGCACATGCCGACACCGTACCGGGAGTCAGGCCCCTCCTCGGGGCCGCACCCCTTGCCAGATAGGCGAACCACGGCACGTTCAGGCGAGCGTGCACTCTCCCGTTGCTCCACCTATCTCCACTGAGACCACGTCGCCGGGTGCACCACCAAAGGCCGGCACCGCGATCTCGGCATTCCCTTCGGAGTCGGCTACAGCAATAGCTCCCCTGACGGCCAGCAATTCCCACTTCGACGTCGCAGCGGGGGCCGTCTCCACCCCGAACCGGATCACCTCGGCCCAGCCCAGTCCACCCTCGGCTAGTTCGACCTCCCCCTGGGGAATGTCCACTGCCAGCATGAGGACCGCCCGACCTGCACAGGTCACCCGAGCGGCACGGCCACCCAGACCACCTGGGCAAGCCCCTTCCTCGACCTCATGGACCACCACGTCCAATGGGCGCAGTGAACCGGTGGCCACGGTGACCCTGATGCAGGCACCGGCCCACCAGTTGTCTGGGCCAGCAATGGCCACCTGACCGCCCTTGTGCTCGAAGACGGTGGCCAACAAGGATCCCGGACGGACGGGAAGGTCCGAGTCAGCCACGTCGAGTTCAATCCGGTTCTCAGCAGGACCTTCGCCACGAACAACGGCCACTACCCGATCGGCCAACCCAATCAGGCCCGGCTCGGCGACCGGTGGGCCGCCATCGACTCGCCCGGTTGGTTTCCCCTCGGCATCCACCACGGTCGATCCTGTGAAGCGAAGAGCCCGGTCAGAACGATCCTCCGGACTTCCCGAGAGGATCGACTGTGCGCTGTAGCCCAAGATGACCAGTACCGACACCAGCAGGACGCTCCCCAGTACCCGCTTCCGGAGCCCTACCTGAAACTCCCGCAGGAGGCTGGCTTCATCGCGACGTTCAGAGCGTGAGCGAGGGCCGAACGCCTCGGATCGATCTCCCCCACTGAGGAGGGTCGCCCAACGAGTAACCGTCTCCTCGGGGAAGCGGAGAGCAAGGTCGGCAAACGCCGTCTCCTCCTCGGGACCGAACAGGAGGAGGAGGTCGTTTTCGCGCAGGAGTTCTACAGGATTGTCACGGTGGACGAGATTCCGATCCCCGGCCAAGCGGATGAGGAAGGCTCGGATCTGCCGGTCTGCCTCCGTCTCGGTCCAACGACCTCCGGACGGAGTCGGCATCCCGGCCACGGGCGACGCCGTCCCGCCGCCACGCCGAAAGAAGGCCGACCGTCTTCCCTTGAGTTCCTCTGAAACCTCCGTTCCGGCCTCCGTCACAGACCGCTCGGGAACGACAGGCTGATCCGGTTGACCGACCGGAGACTGGGAGGTCGACGGATCGATCGGTTCGTCGGCATCCGGCACGGCGCCGACGCTATGCGACACGGGGACCGCCCCCAGTGCACCCGTGCCAACGATCGAGATGATGCACCGATGCCGTGCCCCGACCCGAATACTGTCCACCGGAGCCCGTTTGAGTACCCACCCCTTTATGCCTCACCGACTTCTTCCCCGTATCCCCACAGGTCTGTCCACCGGCCTGGCTCTCGCTGCCACTCTGGTGTTGATCATTACTTCCTGCACTTCCGATGAACCGTCGGCGACACCCTCCACCCCTACGATCACCGCAAGCCTCACGAACCCTCCCGTCCCCACGTCGACGACGAGCATCCCGGTCCCAGTGGCTTCCTCGACGACGACCAGCCCGGCAACCTCCACGGCCTCATCGACTGCCGCTTCAGAGTGGATTGCAGACGGACCCGAAACGGGTGGCAACGATGACGGGATGGCGACGATTCTTCCCGAGGGGTCGGTGGTCGATGGCGTATACCTCGATCCTCGAGGTCTCCTCTTTGAGAAGTTTCAGGAATCGTTTGACCGAACTGGACGCTTCACGGGTTTGGATGCGTTCTGTCGGCCTGCTGGCGACCCACCCGAAAGCGAACCCGTGACGGTGGAGTCTGGTATCAGTGCGGAGTCCATCGTGGTAGTGCAGATCGACACGCGGCTGCACGAGTTGACCAGAATTGGGTTCGATGTACCGGTAGGGGAACCCGGCACCATGGTCGCCACTTTCGTGGACCTCGTGAACACCATGTGCGGCGGTATCCACGGTCGGACCTTGGATCTGCGCACCACGGAGGTATCGGCTCTGGGCGGAGGGAGCCTCGACATCGACACCCTTCGCGAAGCAGCCTGTCTGGAGGCCGTCGAGATCCACGAGGCCGCTGTGGTCCTGGCCGCCACCCCCATCCCCGGAACTGTCGCAGGCTGCCTCACCCAGCGTCACCGAGTCTCCCACCTGGCCGTACGCGGCATCTCCGACCTCGACCTGAGCCGGGGGCGGGGATTGCTTCACTCCATCGAGGTCGGAGATCGAACCGGCCTAAGCCTGGCCGTGGGGGCCGCCATAGATCGTGGACTCCTTGACGGCGCAACCATCGGAGTGGTCGTACCGGATGCACCTCAACGATCCGACGACGTCATGGCAGCGATCGAACACGCACTGGCCGAGGTCGGACTAGCAGCGGCCCGATACCAGATCGGATGCGAAGGTACGACCACGTGTCAAGTGGGCCTCGACACCGCGGTCACTGCCATGATCCACAACGGTGTTGACGTCGTTGTTCCACTAGTCGACATGACGTCGCTGCCATGGCTGGTCCTGGAGATGTTGGAACAGGAGATGCCCCGCCCACAGTTCGTCCTGTCGGGCCTGGACGGACAGGGTCTGGACGCGGTGGCGTCACGGGTCGCCGAATTCGGTGGGTCAATCGCTGGCGCCTACTACGACGGGGCTCTGGTGGTCGACGGATCAGCAACCGGCTCACAACGTCTCGACGACGCTGAGCGACGGCCGTTTGATCGCCTCTGCGCCGAGACCTGGGCGGAGGCCGAGGGCGTCGCTGTACCCACTATCGAGAGCACCTTGGATGACGTCCACCGGACGGTAGTGGAGGCATGCAGCCTCGTGCGTTGGGTGGCGCGTGCTGCTGAGGCAGCCGGCCCCGATCCGTCCCGACTAGCCCTGCAGGTTGCGTTGGCCAATTTGGGACCGGTCGACGTGCCGGATATGCGCCCCACGACGGTCGACGGGCGCCGGTGGCGAACCGTGCAGGTCCGCCGATACGAGTATCCATGCGAACACGGTGCCGGTTTCGGGGCCTCGGAGGGTTGCCTGGTGCCTGACGGGCCACCCGTGGTACTTGATCGGACCGGCGTGCCGGTGCCGCCGGACGGCCCGTTCAGCAGGCCCCCCGATCAGGTGACCGTCTTCGTGGCCAATGGCTCGAACGTGGGTGGATTGGCCGGCAAGGTCACCCGACTCCTCGGGTTGGACGGCTATCAGACGACCTCGCCCGGCAATGCCTACAGGGCCTCGTTGTCGACTATCTACTACCGGGAGGGGTTCCTGGGCGACGCCAGCGCGATCGGCACGACACTTTCCCTACCCGCCGACGAGGTACCGATACCCGCGTTAATCGACTTCGTAGCGCCTTCAACTGTCGATCGGGTGCTAGCCGCCGACGTCGTGCTGGTCATTGGCTCTACCGACGCCCGGCGACTCCAAAAGACCGACTGAGGGGACCATCTGTCTGTGGCTTAGTGGAGTTGCTATACGAGACGCGTCAACACGACGGCGAACCCGGCGATTCCTAGAACTCTTCGGAATACGTTGACGCCATCGACGGCTTCCAAATAGCTCCAGATGCTGAGGCTCACAACGAATACAGCGTCAGCACCCCGATTGACCTCTGATCCTTCCTCGACTACCCGGCCCACTAGTGCGGCAAGGATCATGACAATCAGGGGCAGGTTTGGTGCCTGGCCGATGGTGTAGCCAAGGATCTTGAAGTCTCGCCTCTGGCTCACTTAGGCCATGTCTCAAAAATCAACGGGTAGGACGCATACCGCTCTGCTTTCGTGTCATTTCTGGTGGTGGGAAGATTTTCCGGATCCAACCTGGCGCCTCGCGACAGGAGTTCACTTATTAGGCGAGGCAGAACTCCGATCACCTCTGGCCCGCCGTCTCGGGGACTTGGCAGTCCGATAGCAAGAGGGCGGCCAGAACAGATATGAGCCCCAGAGCCGAAACTCAGACCGTGTGCTGCGCGTCGCCCCAGGACTTCGGGGCGATGGGGGTCGAAGATCGCAGACTGAGCACCATAAATTTCTTGATCGGTATTCGCTGGACCAAGCATGCAGCCAATGTCGTCATCTGCAAGGAAGGAATGACCTGCGATCGCATCGGTGTTCTTCAGCGCCCTGCGGAGCAGGGCGGGAACGGGTCCGTGAAGTCGAAGCGCCTCATCGACTGCATGACGGACGAAGACCTCCTGTTCCAGGAGGTGCGACTCTTCAGGGTGTTCGTCTCGCCACTTAATGATTTCGTTGAACACGTGAGGTGTCGCATGAGTTGTCGTGTTGGCGGACGCTACGACGAAGAAGAGTGATTCTCGGAGCCAGAGGTCGTCGTCGAAATCATCAAAGTATTCGCGAAGCGCCAGAGTCAAGAGATCTGTCGGAAGGTCCCTCTCTTCAATATCGCCGCTTTTCCAACGAGTAACGAGGTCTCGCCGACGCTCCAGAGACAGGTTGTAGAAGTTGACCAAGAGATCGTCTTTGGCTTCCATGGCCTCTTCCATGACTTCCTGGTGGTTTCGATTGGACCATTCGACAGAAGCACCTTCACCGAGTCGGCGGCTGATGTCTTCGAGGTGTATGACAGCAGCTTCGTTGTCCACCCCATCAAGACCCACAACCGCTGCTGTAACCGGCACGAGCGTCATACGTGTGAGCCAAAGGAGGTCAACTTGAGGTCGACCCGCCTCGTCTCGTTGCGCTTCTGCTTGTTGAAAGGCGATTTGAAGAGAACTTTTAAACGTCTGGTGCTCATAGAACTCAAGGGCACTGCGTTCAAATAGCGGACGCTCAAGACGACGGCGTTCTCGGTGCTCTTGGCCCGTCAGGGTAAGAACACAACCATCGAGTAGGGGCCGAGAATCTCGGATATGCAGGGCGGGCTGGAAATCACTGGAATGCAGTACCGACTCGATGGATCGGTAACTGTCCAATTTGCGCATCATCCAGTTGCTACCACCTCAAGTCCATCGGAACTAGAGGCGGGCGGCTACGAGGCTTGTACGGGTCGCCTCCGGTTTGGCACGACCTGCGAATACGCGGAACGCGGTGCCGCTGCGTGCAACGGCTAGGGATTCAAGGTCGGACCTCGTAGTAGAGGTTGGTTGGGTCATCGAAATCATGCATGGCGAAGCGGGTGAAACCCGCTTCGGTCACCATCGACTCCAGCACCGCCGGGTTCATGCCGAGCGTCCCGAGCCCCAGCCCATCGGCACTGGACATGGCCGATGACATACACGACGCCACCGACGTCGAGTACATCATGGCCAACATCGGATTCTTGAGGTTCCCGGACCAGTCTGGCGACGACTTGATCTCCTTGACCAGCCAGGTCCCATCGGGTGCGATGGCCTGCCGGATGGCCCCCATCGCCAGGTCGGGCCGGGGCATGTCATGCAAGCAGTCCAGGGTCATCATCAGGTCCACGTCAGCCGTCGGGGGCACGTCCTCCCCACCGGCTAGGTGCACAGCCACGTTGTCGACGCCGTCGAACCGGTCCCGAGCCACCAATACCGCCCGCTCAGACACGTCATATCCCTCAAAGGTGCAGTTTGGCCATGCAGCGGCCAACAGTTCGATAGCCAGGCCCGTCCCGCAGCCCACATCGACCACCTTGACGCCAGCCGACAGACGATCCACTACCCCATCCAGCGCCGGGATGACCGAGGGCACCAAAAGGGCCCGGGCCATGGGCGCCAACATGGCCTCCACATGCTGTTCGGATCCCTCACCCTGCCCGTCGTACGTCAGGCCCAGCCCGGTCTGGAACGCCTCAGCTAAGCCATCAGCTACCCGTGGATCCCGAAGATGCGAAAACACGCCAGCCGCGTAGGTCGGCGTGTCCTCCCGGGCCAACACCATGGCGGCTTCCCGCTCCAACTCGAACGTCTCGCCATCCTCAGTCACCAGCAGTTCGGCAGCCCCCTGTGCTCGCAGCCACTCCCGCAACCACCGTTCGTGGAGCCCAGTAGTCGCTGCTAAGTCTCCAGAAGTGACCGGGCCGGCCCCATCCAACACCTGGTAGAGCCCGAGTCGGACCCCCAGATGGATCATCAGGCTGACCATCTCGCCCTGCTTGTAGCCCCAGGTGGCCATGGTGTAGCGCTTCAGCAGATCGCCGTCGATGCCCATGTCAGTCCTCCGTAGCCTTCGTCGAGCAGCCAACCTCTCAGATGTCGACCTCTGGAAGCAATGGCAGAAGCGCTCGGACCGGGTTGTCGAACTCAGTCCGTTGAGTCCACCCAGATACCACCGTCGTATTCCACGCACGGCAGCACCTCGAGGTCACCCTTGCGGTCCCGGCGACCATTGACGTTCTGCTTCCAACCCTCTCCGTCCACCCCGAACCGCCAGAAGTGGGTCATGCAGACCAGTTCCTCACCGTCGACTGTCCCCTCATAGGCCAGATGGGACCACTGATGAGGGCAGCGGGCTTCTGACACGCAAGGCACCCCCGATGCTGTGGTCCATACCACCAGGTCGTCGATCCGGTCATGTCGTTCGATACTCGACTCGACGACTCCGCCGGCTGGCGGAACAGTATCGGCCACCCGCACCCAGCCCGATCCTGGCGGGTCCTCCCCCATGGGTCAGACGTCCATGTAGCGAGTCACGGCCACCGCTGAACCGATCATCCCCACCACGCCGCCTATGACCAGCAGCCAGATGCTTGTGTCCCAGACGAATCCCTCAGGAACCGCGAATCCCCGGAATAGGGGCACAGCATCGGATTCCTGGAAGTAGGCCAGCACCCGGTCGTCCACCACGAACAACGCCGGCACGGCCAGAGCGGCGCCAATCAGGCCATGGATGGTGCCTTCCAGCATGAACGGAATCCTGATGAACCAGTTGGTCGCCCCGACCAGTTTCATCACCTCGATCTCCTGGCGCCGAGCTCCGATGGCGGTGAACACCGTGTTCAAGATCAGCAGGGCCGACACTCCGACCAGCACCACGGCGGCCACCAAGAGGGCCTGACTCACCCGGTTGGAGAAGTCCTCGATCTGTCGGATGGCGTCGGTGGCCGTGGCCACCTCCTTCACGCCGGGCTGCTCCCCGAACTGCCGGGCCATCTCGGCAACGTTCCCAGCGTCCGGATTCGCGGGCACGATGCGGTACGACGGTGGCATTACCTCAGCCGTCACGCTCTCTACCAACTCGGGCTTGTCGGAGAACAGTTCCTGAAACTCGGCGTAGGCCGCCGCCTTGTCCACGTATGAGTAACCCAAGATGGCCGGACTGTTGTCCAGCACGTCACGAATGGCGCCGTCCTGGTCGGCTGAGGCATCAGCCCTCATGAAGACGATGAACTCCACGCCCTCCTGAAACTGGGCCGTGGCCCGATCAGCCCCCTCGCGAATCAGCAGAGAGGCGCCGACCAGCGACAACGAAATGGCCACCGTGAGGATGGCGGCCACCGTCAGGCTGAGGTTCCGCCAGAGGCTGACGAAGGTTTCTCGGACGTAGTACCAGAGTCGGGACAGCACGTCAGGTGGCCTGTCCCATGATCACGAAAGCACTCACTCGTACACGCCCTGGGACTCGTCACGCCGGATCACACCCCGGTCCAGTTCGATGACCCGCCGGCGCATCGTGTCCACGATGCTCCGGTCATGGGTGGCCATCACCACGGTGGTTCCACTGCGGTTGATCCGATCCAGCAGGCGCATGATGCCGACCGAAGTCGCTGGGTCCAGGTTCCCCGTCGGCTCGTCAGCCAGCAGGATCAGTGGACGGTTCACGAACGCCCGAGCGATTGACACCCGCTGCTGTTCGCCACCGGACAGTTCATCGGGAAGGCGATCAGCCTTGCGGCTCAAGCCCACCAACTCGAGTATGGCCGGCACCTGGGTCCGGATGACCTGTCTGGGCCGCCCGATGACCTCCAGCCCGAAAGCCACGTTCTCGTAAACCGTCTTTTTGGGTAGCAACTTGTAGTCCTGGAAGATGTACCCGATTTGGCGTCGCAGGTACGGCACTCGCCAGCTGCTCATTTCACCAACGTCCTTGCCGGCAACCGTGATCCGACCCTCGTCGGCCACCTCCTCACGATTAAGCAGTCGGATGAAGGTCGACTTGCCCGATCCGGACGGCCCCACGAGGAAGACGAACTCGCCTCGCTGGATCTCGGCCGACGCGTTCTTCAACGCCACCACGTCGCCCTTGAAGACCTTCGAGACGCCCTCCAGGCGGATCATCGAGCGTCCTCCGGCCGGGCCACAGCGGGTCGGATCGGTCGGATCGGCACGGCGCGCACGGTACCAGAGGCACTACTGCCGATCGGGTCAGTAACCCACCCGGGAAGTAGTGGCAACTCAGGAGTTGGTGTTGGAACGGGACCAGCGAAGGTACGACTCCATGAACCCATCTAGGTCACCGTCCAGCACGCTGGCCACATCGCCCACCTCATGCTCGGTCCGCAAGTCCTTGACCATCTGATACGGCTGGAGAACGTAGGACCGGATCTGGCTGCCGAAATCGACGACCAGTTTCTCGCCGCCAATAGAGGCGATCTCAGCGTCGCGCTTCTGGCGTTCCAGGTCCAACAGGCGGGCGGCCAGCATCTGCATGGCCTTGTCCTTGTTCTGGTGCTGGCTGCGCTCGTTCTGGCAGGACGTCACAATGCCGGTCGGCAGATGGGTGATACGCACCGCCGAGTCGGTCACGTTGACGTGCTGGCCACCGGCGCCGGAGGATCGGTAGGTGTCGATCCGAAGGTCGCTTTCATCGATGTCGACCTCGTCAACCATCTCGTCGAAGAACGGAACGACCTGTAATGAGGCGAAGGCCGTCTGGCGCTTGGACTCCTTATTGAACGGGGAGATCCGCACTAGGCGGTGCACGCCCCGTTCAGCCTGCAGTAACCCGAAGGCGTAGCGACCGCGGACCACGAACTCGACCGAGCTGATACCCGCCTCCGTGCCTTCCGAGATGGACTCGACCTGGAGTTGGAAGCCCCGGCGGTCGGCCCACCGGGTGTACATGCGTAGGAGAATCTCAGCCCAGTCCTGGGCGTCGGTCCCACCGGCCCCGGACTGTACGTGGCAGACGGCGTCACCCTCGTCGTACTGGCCACTGAACAGCGAACGCAGTTCGAGGTCGTCGAACCGACCGGACAACGACTCCACCGCTTCGCCGATCTCCGGCTCGAGGCTGTCGTCGCCAGCCTCGACGGCCATCTCTACGAGGGTCTCGGCGTCCTCGATACCCTCTGTCAGGGCGGCATACAGATCCAGATCCTCGATCACAGCCGCCAGGTCCTTTTGGACACGCCGACCGCGGTCCTGGTCGTTCCAGAGCTCAGGGTCGGCCATCTCGACTTCGAGGGCCGTTCGGCGATCCTTCTGTTCGGCAATCCGAAGATAGCCAGAGGCTTCTTCGAGGCGGTTGCGGAGCGCTCCGAGTTCTGGGGTGAAGTCCTGCATATCAGGCTCCGTGGCACTGCTTGTACTTGCGCCCCGACCCGCAGGGGCAGGGGGCGTTACGGGGGGTTTTCTCCCACTCACTTTTGACCTTGGTGGCCTGGGGTACTGGGGTGGACTCCTCAACTCTGGCGGGAGCGCCCGCCGCTGCGGCCACCGCCGCCGCACCGGTCACCGGCCCCTCCGGTCCGCTGGTAGTCAACTCCTCAGGTGCAGCCTCCTGAGCTGCAGCCGTCACCTGGATCCTCATCACGTAACGGAGGAAGTCTCGGGCGATCAGATCGTCGAGCTGTCCGAACAGTTCGAAGCCTTCCCGCTTCCACTCGGTAGCCGGGTCCCGCTGGCCCATGGCACGGAGATGGATGCCTTCGCGGAGATGGTCCATCTCGTAGAGGTGTTCACGCCATCGCTGGTCGATGATGCGGAGCATTACCTGGCGCTCCACCTCTCGCATTGTTCGAGCGCCCAGCTCGGCCTCCCGACCCTCAAATACCGTCAGGCCGTCAGCTGTCAGTAGGTCGTATAGCTCGTCGGTAGATCGGGCCACCTCTATGGCTCCGACGCCGTCGCTCAATGGCCAGTATGAGTCCAGTTCGATTCGGAGACCGTCGACGTCCCATTCCTCGGGCAGGTCGGATCCGCAGAATGCCTCGATGGCCCCGTCCACGACCGTCCCCAACGCCTCCAGGACTTCGTCGCGGAGGTCGCCTTCGGTCCTTTCCCCTTCTTCATGCTCTCCGTCGGTTGCGGCTGATACCTCCGCCGTCGCCTCATCCTCCACCGCATCTAGCAGAGGTGGGGCGTTGAGGAGCTGGTCTCGACGACGGTAGATGACGTTGCGCTGCTCGTTCATCACCTCGTCGTACTTCAGGACGTTCTTGCGTACCTCGGCGTTCTTCTGCTCGACGGTCGTCTGGGCCCGCTCGATGGCCTTGGTGACCATCTTGGACTCGATGGCCTCGTCCTCGGGAAGGGCCCTATCCATGACGCCCCGCATAGTGTCCGAGGCGAATAGGCGCATCAGGTCGTCCTCCAGCGACAGGTAGAAGCGGCTCTCCCCCGGATCACCCTGGCGGCCACTGCGGCCCCGCAGCTGGTTGTCGATCCGACGGGACTCATGTCGTTCGGTACCCAGCACGTACAGACCGCCGTTCGCCCTCACCGTTTCACCCAGGGCCTGACATTCGGGTTCGTAGCGGGCCAGGAGTTCGGTGTACTTCTTCTCGCCCTTTGGGCTGACCGGATCCAGGCCCGCCGCGCGCGTCTCGCGTTCGGCCAGGTTCTCTGGGTTGCCGCCCAGGATGATGTCGACGCCACGGCCAGCCATGTTGGTGGCCACCGTGACAGCTCCGGGACGGCCAGCCTGTGCCACTACATCAGCTTCACGGAAGTGCTGCTTGGCGTTGAGTACCTCATGTTCCACGCCCCGCTTCTCGAGTTCACGCGATAGACGTTCGGAGTTCTCGACGCTGACCGTGCCCACCAACACAGGTTGGCCATCGTCGCGACGCTTCACGATGTCGTCGACCACCGCTTGGAACTTGCCGGCCTCGGACTTGAAAATAAGGTCGCTCTGGTCGAGGCGCACTAACGGCCGGTTCGTGGGGATCGGCACCACCTGCAGGCCGTAGATGCCTGCCAGTTCGGCCGCTTCGGTCTCGGCGGTACCGGTCATCCCGGCCAGTTTCTCGTAGAGCCGGAAGTAGTTCTGGAGGGTGATCGTGGCGAGCGTCTGGTTCTCCTCCTTGATCGACACCCCTTCCTTGGCCTCCACGGCCTGGTGAATGCCGTCGGACCATCGTCGCCCCTCCAGCACGCGACCGGTGAACTCATCGACGATTCGCACCTCGCCGTCCACGACGATGTAGTCCTTATCCCGCTTGTAGAGCTCCTTGGCCTTGAGCGCGGAATGGAACTGGTGGACCAGATTGGCCGATACCTGGTCGTAGAGATTCTCGACGCCGAGAGCCGCCTCGACGGCGTGGACGCCATCCTCGGTGGGCGCGATGATCCCCTTCTCCTCATCCACCTCATAGTGACGCTCAGAGTTCAACCCCCGGACCACCGAAGCAAACCGCTGGTATAGCGCTGCGGCCTCCGCTAAGCGACCGCTAATGATGAGCGGTGTCCGGGCCTCGTCGATGAGGATCGAGTCGACCTCGTCCACGATGCAGAAGGCGTGGCCTCTCTGGGCCTTCTCGGTATCGGCCAGGGCCATGTTGTCACGTAGGTAGTCGAAGCCGAGTTCGTTGTTGGTCCCGTAGGTGATGTCAGCCGCATAGGCGGCTCGCTTCTCGGCCCGGTCGCGGACGTCCGGCACCACTAGTCCCACGGAGAGCCCGAGCCAGCGGTGGATCTGACCCATCCACTCAGCGTCACGGCTGGCCAGGTAGTCGTTGACCGTGCACAGGTGCACGCCCCTACCGGAAAGCCCATTGAGGTAGGCGGGCAGGGTGCTGACCAGGGTCTTTCCCTCGCCGGTACGCATCTCGGCCACCCAGCCGAGGTGCAGTGCCATCCCTCCCATCATCTGCACGTCGTAGTGGCGCTGGCCGATTACCCGCCAGGCCGCCTCTCGCACCACGGCGAAGGCCTCAACTAGGAGGTCGTCGAGGCTCTCCCCGTTGTCGTACCGCTGACGGAACTCTCCGGTCCGAGCCCGCAGCGCGTCGTCGGACAACGCGGCGGTGGCATCACCGAGTTCGTTGATGTCGGGGACGATCGCCTCTAGGGCCTTGACCTTCTTCCCCTCACCGCTGCGCAGGACGCGCGAGAACACACTCATGGTCCGGACGAGGCTACCGGTCGACGGCTGGCCCTTAGGGGCCGATCAGCGGCCGGTTAGGAACTGTTCACGGGGCGCAGCAGGCCCATTTCGGCCAGACGGGGGGCAGCGTCGTCCACACTTGTTGCGAGGATGGCGGCCAACGCCTGGAGGTCGTCTTGGCGGATGGTCAGGACTCGACCGTTAAAATCCTGACGCTTGACCTGAATAATCCCGAGGTACCGGCGGATGAGTTCGACTTCGGGACCCACCGAGTCGACCAGGGCCGCCAAGTCGATAACCACCTTTTGGCCGGGCAGCCAGGCCGGGGGTTCCACTCCCACCGCTTCGACCACTAGCTCGACGTCAGCCGCCGGAAGCAACTGGTCAACCGGAACGTCGTAGAACTCGGCCAGGCGGTGTAGGCGCGGCACTGACACGGCTCGTTCCCCGCGCTCGTAGGCGCCCAGCACCGATGCCTTGAACTCGGCCTCGGAGCGGGCCTCAACGTCCTGCAAGGACAAGCGCTTCTGGCGTCGGATGACCCTGATGCGTTCACCCAGTCGAATGCTGTAGTCGCTGTCGGAAGCCTCATGGCCACCAGCGCGTCTGACCTCAGGGCTGAACTTACGGGAAAACGACTCGGCCACGGGACGTGACGGTATCGACCGCGCTCCGTGGTTGCAATGACCCGTGCGACTGACTCAGCCTGGGGGTGAGACCCTCCCGTCACGGAGTGCCGTGAGCAATGTGCCTGCCGAGATAGCTGCTGTCTCGGCCCGCAGGACCGTCGGACCTAGACCCACCGTGGGATGCCCGATCAACTCCTCGTCGGTCCATCCCCCCTCGGGGCCGACCAGGAGCACCCTGACTGACCCGTCGATCGGATCCCCGCCCGGTTCGGCAAACACCACGCCCACTGCCGGCTGGACATCGCGAGCCGCTGCCACCCCTTCGACTGTCGGCAACCAGGCACGCCGGGACTGCATAGCAGCCTCCCGGGCCACCCGACGGAAACGCTCCACCTGTGCGGATGCTTTGGCTTCGTCCCACTGCACGACTGACCGATCGGCCGACAACGGGAGGATGCGGTCCACCCCCAGTTCGGTGAGCTTCTGGACGACCATCTCCGGTCGCCCACCCTTGATTAGGGCGAAGCCCACAGTCACTGCAGGCTCCGATGGGGGAACGGCAACCACGTCACCGACCGGCTCAGGGTCCTCACTGAGGCGATACACGGCTCGACACCAACGGCCGGCCCCGTCACCAAGAGTCAGGTCGTCGCCGTCCCGTAGGCGCAACACTCGGCCTAGGTGATGTCGATCCTGGTCATCCAGGGTCGGGTCGGATAGATCGACTACGAAGACGTGGGGTCCGCCACGTCCAACTGAAAGAACGTCCACGTGGGCTAGCGGAAGGCGGAGCGGATCTTTGAGATCAGGCTCTCGTCCTCGTCGGCAACGACCTCATCGCGCTCATCGGCCAGGGCCCGCAACAGGCGCTCAGCCTCGTCGCTGAGCTCGGTCGGCGTGTCGACGTGCACCTCGATCACGAGGTCTCCCCGGCCCCTTCCTTGCAGATGGGGAACCCCCCGGCCCCGGAAGCGGAACGTCTCTCCAGTGGTCGTCCCCCGGGGCACGACCAGTTCCTCGACCCCATCGAGGGTCTCGTATTCCAAGACGACCCCCAAGGTGGCCTGGGTCATCGGGAGGTGTAGGCGGTGCAGGAGGTCCACGCCGTGGCGCTCGAATACCGGATGGGACCGCACCCTCACCCGCACGTAGAGGTCGCCCGCAGGGCCACCACGAGGACCCACGGCGCCCCGGCCAGTCAGTCGTAGGGTCGTACCTTCGTCCACGCCTGCCCGAACCTGGACGTTGAAGGATCGATCTTCCACGATGCGTCCCTCACCGCTGCAGTGCGAACACGGGTTGGGAATGACCTGCCCGCGACCAGAACAAGTGGGGCAGGCCGTACTGGTCAACATCTGGCCCAACATCGACTGGCGAACCCGCTGCACCTGGCCTGCACCGCCACAGTCACCACACGTCTCGGGGCCCGAACCAGACGCTGCACCGGTCGCCTCGCAGGTCTCGCACACCACAGCGGTACGCACAGAAACCTCTGCCTCAACGCCGAACACCGCATCCTCGAAGTCCACTTCGATCACGGACTCGAGGTCCTCGCCGGGCACCGGCCCCGCGCGTCGCCGGGCTCCCCCACCGAACGGTGAGCCGGACCCACCGAAGAACGACTAGAAGATGTCGCCGAAGCCAGCGAACGGGTCCCCGGGTCCAGCCGAGCCGGTATGGCCGAAGCGGTCGAACCGGCTGCGCCGCTCGGGGTCCGACAGCACCTCGTAGGCGGCAGCCACGGCCTTGAACTCAGCCTCGGCTGTCGTTGCTTCCCTGCCGTGGTTGGCGTCGGGATGGTGCTCTCGAGCGAGGCGGCGGTATGCCTTCTTGATGTCGTCGGACGAGGCGTCTCGGGAGACCCCCAGAACCTCGTAGGGATCGCGTTCAGTCATCTTGATCGGTCTTCCGATTAGCCATCGGTGAGGCGGTCGCCGAGGCGCCGTCCCACNACGGCCACGGTGGCCAGGGCCTGGGAGTAGTNCATCCGNGTTGGNCCAAGCACCCCGATGGATCCGGCNGTCTCNCCNTCGATCTCGTAGGGNGCTACNACTAGNGAACANTCGGCCAGCGGCTCNACNCCGGTNTCGGTGCCGATGGCCACGCTTAGGCCCCGGTCGATCACGTCGCGGATCATTGTCACCACGATGAACTGGCGTTCCAANACGTCTAGCACCTGACGGACCCGCTCTACCTCCCCGAACGCCGAGGCCACGCGGGCNGTGCCGCCCACGAACGCCCGATCGGCCANTTCGGTTCTAGCCGCCAGCACACCACCCACCACAGCCANNACCGCGTCGACNGCCTCGTCACCNGTCACCGGGGTGTCAGGAACCGCCGACAGGCTCCGTCCGATCAGCGACGCNGAGAGGTGGGCCGCTGNGATGGCNAACGTGGCCTCCGACGGACCCGATGACGGACCNGACAACTCAAGGGTGTGCTTTTCCACNGTCCCGTTGGCCATCACCANCACNAGGAGGCCGAGGTCCGCAGNCAGACCGACCACTTGGACNGATCGCACCTCTTGGTGGTCNCGATCCGGGGCCANCACGACCGCCGCGCTGCCCGTNAGATCTGACAACAGGCTGCTGGTNTCGGACAGCATCTGTTCCATTTCACGGTGTGACCTTCGGAAGAAGGCNTGGACCTGCTCCCGGTCCGCTGCGTCCAACGGGCCGGGGCCGTCGATGCGGTCCACGAAGAACCGGTAGGCCTTCTCGGTGGGGACCCGGCCGGCTGAGGTNTGGGGCTGNACTAGGTAGCCCTGCTCCTCCAGGTTGGCCAACTCGTTGCGGACGGTGGCCGCCGAGACCTCCACGTCCTCGAANCCNGCTATGCGCGCCGATCCGACGGGCTGCGCTGTGTCGATGTACTCCTCGACCACNGCGCTCAGAATGGCCGCCTTCCGNTCCTCCAGCACGGANCCGATGCTACCGGCGGAGCTTGNCGAGGCCCGTGGCTCCCACCCACCTCCCGNGCCTTGNTCCGAATGGGCCGGCNAGGTCACTCGGTTCCGAATGGGCCGGCAAGGTCACTCGTCTAACTTGAGCGCGGAGATAAAGGCCTCTTGGGGTACGTCGACCCGCCCGATGGATTTCATCTTCTTCTTGCCCTCCTTCTGCTTCTCCAGCAGCTTGCGCTTTCGTGTGATGTCTCCGCCGTAGAGTTTGGCCGTCACGTCCTTGCGGAAGGCCCGCACGGTCTGACGGGCGATCACCCGACCACCGATGGCCGCCTGGATGGGAACCTCGAACTGCTGCCGGGGAATGAGCTCCTTCAGCTTGGAGGTCATCTTGCGTCCATACGCGTCTGCCGCGTCCCGGTGGACGACCGCCGAGAAGGCGTCCACTGACTCGCCGTGCAGCAAGATGTCCACCCGGACCAGGTCAGACCTGCGGTATCCCTCCGGTTCGTAATCGAGGCTGGCGTAGCCTTGGGTCCGGCTCTTCATCTGGTCGAAGAAGTCAATGACCACCTCGGCTAGCGGCAGGTGGTACTTGATCTCGACCCGCTCNGGNGANAGGTANGNGATNCCCTCCAGTTCGCCGCGACGTTCCTGGCAGAGCTCCATCAACGCNCCGGTGAAGTCCGTCGGTGTGATCACGTTNGCCAGCAGGTAGGGCTCCTCTATGTCGGCGATCTCACCACCCGCTGGCAGGTCGCAGGGGTTGTCGATCTCCAGCACCTCACCATTGGTGCGGGTCACCCGGTACTCCACCGACGGGGCCGTAGTGATGAGACTNAGGCCGAACTCCCGCTCCAGACGCTCACGGACGATCTCCATGTGGAGCAGCCCCAGGAAGCCGCAACGGAAGCCAAACCCGAGGGCTCCGGACGTTTCGGGCTCATAGGTGAAGCTCGAGTCGTTCAGCCGCAATTTCTCGAGGGCCTCCCGCAGGTCGTTGAACTCGTCGCCGTCAATGGGATAGAGGCCACTGAACACCATGGGTTGCGGCTCGCGGTAGCCATCGAGGACATCAGTCGAGCCGTTGCGACTGGTGGTNATGGTCTCACCGGANCGNGCTTCNGCNACGTCTTTGATCCCGGCTAGCAGGTAGCCGACCTCGCCGGGGCCCAGTTCCGGGACCGCCGTCATCTCGGGGCGACGCACCCCGATCTCGTCGACCTCGTGGACTGCGTTGGCCTGCATGAACCGCAACGAGTCCCGGGCGGCNAGNCGTCCGTTGACAACGCGNATGGACGACACCACACCCCGGTACTGGTCGAAGTGGCTATCGAANACGAGGGCCTGNAGNGGGGCATCGNGGTCACCNACNGGTGGCGGCGTGCGTTCNACNACAGCGTCAAGAAGTTCGGCNACACCCTCNCCNGTCTTGGCGCTGATGTGGAGGACTTCNTCNGCGGCNATGCCCAGCACCTGTTCGATNTCCTCGGCGTACCGNTCCGGTTCGGCGGCGGGTAGGTCGATCTTGTTGAGGGCGGCCACGATTTCAAGATCGTTTTCGAGTGCCAGGTAGCAGTTGGCGAGGGTCTGAGCTTCGATCCCCTGGGCAGCATCCACCACAAGGATCACCCCCTCACACGCGGCCAGCGAACGGCTCACCTCGTAGCCGAAGTCGACGTGGCCCGGGGTGTCGATCAGGTTGATGACGGCGTCGCTCCAATCCAGGCGGACGCTCTGAAGCTTGATGGTGATGCCCCGCTCCCGCTCGAGGTCCATCGAGTCGAGGTACTGGGCCCGCATCTCCCGGGGGTCCACGGCACCACACAACTCCAGCATCCGATCAGCCAGCGTGGATTTGCCGTGATCGATGTGGGCGATAATCGACGTGTTGCGCAGTCTCGAAAGGTCCATTCCGTCGATGACGGTACCGGCGGCCGGACCCCACTCTGTGGTGGCATCCAGCCCAGTAGTCCGCCGGGTCGCCGGGAGCGGGTGTCCCGCTTCGGATCAGAGCGATCCGCGAGTGTCACCGGTAGGATCATCGGCCGTGCCGGCCCGTGGGCTGAGTCCTCGGACCAGCCCCGTCGTATGACGGATCCCGAACCGGTACAGCGAACGACAAGACCGAGGTACCACACCCGTGGCGAATATCAAGAGCCAGATCAAGCGGAACCGTCAGACTGAGAAGGCCCGCCTGCGCAACCGCGCTGTGCGTGCCGAACTCAAGACCCGTATCGGCAACGCAATAGAAGCCGCTGATTCGGGCGAGAACGCTGCCGAGGCCGCCGCCCAAGCTATGAAACGGATCGACAAAGCCGCAGCTCAGGGCGTGCTGCACTCAAACACTGCTTCACGTCGTAAGGCACGCCTGCAGAAGCATCTGAACTCGCTGGATAACTGACGCTTCCCGATTCAGCGTCCCACCAATGAGTTCGCCAGAAGTCAGGGCCGGGACAGGCTCGCTAGTCGAGCCACCAGCACTTCAGCCACCAGTTCCTGCGGCCACGCCGAGCGGCCACGCAGGTCCAAGTCTGCAGCGGCCAGAAGTCGTACAGCACGGGCGATCCGTTGGCCACCCAGGCGGCGGCTAGCCGCTAACGCCTTCTTGGCTGGGAAGCCCTTGACGCCCAGAGCATCAGCCGCTCCCGCCTGATCCCTGATACCCGAGCCGTCGAGGCGCAGTAGTCGTCCGTAGTGCCCGTTCAGAGCCGCGGTGATAGCCAGTGGGTGCCGTCCGCCCGCCCCCATCATCCGGGACAGGCAGTCCAGGGCCTTGGGGACGTCACCAGCATCGATGGCGTCGGTCAGGTCCCACGGGGCCACGTCACCACCCAAACCCAGGAACGGCTCTACGTCGTTCGCCGTGAGTTCGGCTCCAGTGCCAAACACGGCGGCCAGGGTCTCCAGTAAAGGCACTACTGCCGCGCGATCTTCCCCAAGTCGGCGTGACACCAGTGCTCTGGCGGGGCGGTCCAGGTCAACCGGGCCATCAGCGATCCGGGCGTCCAGCCACTGCTCGCCCTCTCGGCCCCGACCCACCGCCGTCTTTCGGACATCTCCACCGGCGGAGTCGATGGCTTCCATTAGGGACTTCGGCACCGGGTTCAGCCGCTGCTGGACGGGAGCGTGACCCTTTTCCCAGACGACGATGAGCGCTGTGGTGTCGAGGGGATCGGTCAGATAGGCCACCAAGGGGGCCACTGAGTCCTTGTCGCCGAAGCGGCCTAGATGGCGACCCACAACCACCCGACGCTCGGTCAGGAAGGGTGGGGTCTGTGCGGCG
>PAXM01000020.1 GCA_002714485.1 Acidimicrobiaceae bacterium | reverse complement strand
GGCCCGGTGCCCATCGTGGTGGGCCTGTCGTTGTACGACTTGCTTGAGGGTGACGGGTCGGTACGTCCCGGCCCCGCCGAGGGTCGGGTGGCCGCTGAGTCCGCCACGCCGACTGTCGACGCCCCGGTGCCCACTGGCTCGGTCGGCGCTGGTACCGGTGCCACCGTAGGCACCTGGCGGGGACGGGACCACGCTCGACCTGGCGGGCTGGGCGTGGCTGTAGTCGCCCACGGGATCCTGACAGTGGCCGTCGTGGTGGCCGTGAACGCCGCAGGAGACATTGGTGATCCCGCCACGTCGACGGCCGTGGCCGATGGGGTGTTCAGGGGGTGGCCAGATTCCGGTGACCTATTCACCGCTCCGCCTGTGGCTGGTGCTGAAGCGGGATCGCGGGGCAACACCACTATCGGGGCGGTGGTGACCGACGCCGACCTGACCAAGGGGGAGTGCCTGCTCTTGGCCCAGTCGGCCCACGACGGGTTGGCCCGGGCAGTCTTCCCGCCTCACATGCGATCCGATGGAGACGCCTTCGTGGCCGCGGCCACCGGAACGGTGCCGAGGGGCAACGGGGACGGTGGCGCGGACCTCGACGTGCTGCGGGTCCTGACGGTGGCCGCCGTTGAGCAGGCCGTCGTCCGCGCTTGTTAAGAGTTCCATCTCACCGGGACCCATTTCCCAAGAGACGGTCTCGGTAATCTTCGGGAGTGACGACCGCCCACCGCGAACTTGCCGCCGAGGCTGCCTCCTGCGTGGCCTGTGGGCTGGCCGAGGGTCGAACTCAGGTCGTGTTCGGAAATGGTTCACCCGACGCGGATGTCATGTTCGTGGGTGAGGCTCCCGGAGCTCGGGAGGACGAAGAGGGAGTGCCTTTCGTGGGCCGCTCGGGCCAACTGTTGGACCGCCTGCTAGCCGAGGAACTGGGCATGGTTCGTTCCGACGTCTACATCGCCAACGTCGTCAACTGTCGCCCGCCCGACAACCGGGATCCTCGCCCTGACGAGATCGTGGCCTGCCGTCCGTGGTTGGCCCGGCAGATGGATCTCGTGGATCCGTCTGTGGTCGTGACTTTGGGAAACTTCGCCTCTCGGCTCCTGCTCGAGACTGGCACCGGTATCACGAAGCTGCGGGGTCACAACTACCGCTACGGCGACCCGCCTCGTCACCTAGTGCCCACCTTTCACCCTGCGGCTGCTCTTCGGGGTGGAGCCGGCGTATTGGCCGATATGCGGTCAGATCTGGTTCGGGTACGCGATTTGGTGGCCACATGATCGGACATCCGTCGACCGAGCAGCCGGGAATTCGGAGTCTTGCCACCACCTCGGCCGCCGAGACCCAGGCGGTGGCCATCGCCCTGGCCGGGCTGGTACGGGCCGGCGACCTGCTAGTGCTATGTGGCGATCTGGGGGCCGGTAAGACGGCGTTCGTCCAGGGGTTCGGCCGGGCCCTCGGGGTCACCGCGCCCATCACCTCGCCCACGTTCACGCTGGCCAACCGCTACCACGGTGAGGAGCTGACCGTCCACCACCTCGACGTGTACCGGCTGGCCCACATTGATGAGGTCCGCGATCTTGGCCTGCATGAGCTGGTTGACGACTGGTCGGTCACCGTCATCGAGTGGGGAGACGCCATAGCCGGAGCTCTACCGGGCGGCTATTTGGAGGTTCGACTGACGCTGGGTGACGGTCCCGACGACCGCGTGGTCGGTTTACGAACGGTGGGGGTCGAATGGTCCGATCGCGAAGTGGCCCTGCTGGCTCTCGAACCGGCTGCCACGGATGGCGACCCCGACGGGACCGACACTGCATGCTGATACTGGGCATCGAGAGCGCGGGCGCCCAGGTGGGCTGTGCGGTCGGCGGCCATGAGGGCGTGCTTGCCTCAGCGCATGCCGGTCGAGGTCGACGCCACGCCGAGGCACTGGCCCCCCAGATCGACTTCGTACGCCGCCAGGCAGGGATTGAACTGTCCGAGGTGGGGGCCGTGGCCGTTGACGTAGGACCGGGCCTATTCACTGGCCTGCGGGTCGGTATCGCCACGGCGGTCGCCCTCGCCCAGGGCCTTGGTGTACCGATGATCCCGGTACCCAGCCTTGACCTGATGGCCTTCCCGGCCAGGTGGACGACCCGTCTAATTGTCCCGGCGTTGGACGCCCGACGGGGTGAGTTGTTCACGGCGTTGTTCCGCAGGGTGCCGGGCGGGATCCAGCGAGTTCGTGACGCCAATGTCTGCACGCCCGATGAACTGTCGGCCGAATTGGAGGCCCTCGACGAGCCGACGCTGTTGTTGGGCGACGGGGTGCTGCGCCACGCCGACGTGTTTGCCAGCCTACGGGGCATTGAGATAGCCGAGCAGGGCCTGGCCAACCCGAGCGCTCGAGCACTCGTGCAGTTGGCCCACGCCAGGGCCATGCGCGAAGAGTTCGTGCAGCCGTGGGAGCTCGAACCGATCTACCTGCGCCAGCCCGATGCCCAAATCAACTGGTCGACCCGGGCCGGAGGTGCTTGATGGAGGTGACGGCCCCGCAGGTGCTGTTGCGGCCCATGGTCGAAGCTGACGTGAACGCGGTCCGTGCTCTGGATGTGCTGGTCCAGCCGGCTCCCTGGTCTGAGGATTTCCTGCGCAATCAACTGGCAAATCCGATTACGAGGACCCTGCTGGTGGCTGAGGGAGCGAACGGGGGCCTGGTGGGACACGCCGCGCTCGTGGTGATTGCCGACGAAGGTCACGTCACGTCCATCGCCGTGGACCCCGTCCACCAGCGCCACGGCATCGGGTCCTGCCTCCTGGCCGCCCTGTGTCGCGACGCCCGAGCTCGGGGGTTGACGGCCATGACGCTCGAAGTCCGGGTCGACAACGCTGCCGCTATTGCCCTGTATCGCCGATTCGGGTTCGCCCCGGCCGGGATTCGGCCCCGCTATTACGTCGATCCGGACGGGACAACGACCGACGCGCTGGTGCTTTGGGTCCATGACGTGGAAGATCCGGTGTTCGTGTCCGCTGTGGAACGGCCGGCCATGGAACGAGCCGAGACAAGGGAGAGCAAAGGAGGAATGGCCTAATGGGCGACCCGCCTCTGGGAAACACGATCCTCGGCGTCGAGACGTCGTGTGACGAGACGGCCATTGCCGTGGTCGAGCGGGCTACCGTAGTTCGCTCGTCGGTGGTGTCCAGCCAGGTTGAACAGCACGCTGAGTTCGGTGGCGTAGTACCGGAGATCGCCGGTCGGGCCCACGTGCGGGAACTGGTGCCGGTACTGGCCGAGGCACTAGCCACTGCCGGGATCGACGACGCGGCCGGCCCGGATGGTGTGGATGCCGTGGCCGCCACCACCGGTCCGGGCCTCGTGGGGTCCCTGCTCGTCGGGGTCAGCGCTGCCAAGGCCCTGTCCTTGGTATGGGGTGTGCCATTCGTGTCGGTCAATCACCTTGAGGCCCACCTCTACGCGTCGTTCCTCGAGGAGCCTGACTTGGAGTTGCCGTTGGTCGTCTTGCTGGTGTCGGGTGGTCACACGATGCTGGTGCTCATGGAGGGCCACGGCCGCTACCGGCTGCTGGGCTCCACGCTGGACGATGCAGCTGGCGAGGCCTTCGACAAGGTGGCCCGATACCTGGGCCTCGGCTATCCGGGCGGTCCAGCCATCGACGCCCTGGCCGCCGATGGCGACCCCACGGCTTTCGACTATCCGAGGGCCCTAGTCCAAGAGAATCCGGACACTCTGGCCGATGACCGCCGCTACTCCTTTTCGTTCAGTGGCCTGAAGACTGCGGTGGTCAACCATGTTCGCAACGAGCCCGAAGCACCCTCCGCAGATGTAGCCGCCTCGTTTCAAGCTGCGGTGGTCGACGCGCTGGTTACCAAGGCACGGTGGGCGGTGGAGGCCACCGGGGCGGTGGGAGCGTGCCTAGGTGGGGGTGTTGCCGCCAACTCGTTGCTGCGGGACCAGTTTGCAGGGATGTGCAACGAGGCCGGAGTGCGGCCCTTCGTCCCGTCGCGGGCCATGTGCACCGACAATGCTGCCATGGTGGCTGCCGCGGGCTGGTGGCGCCTTCAGTCCGACGGTCCCAGTCCAATGGACGTCGGTGCCGACCCCAACCTGGCCCTACCGCTCATCAATTGAGCGGCCGGCTCAGGCTGTTGGTCGAGCCGGATCAATAAGGTGCGACGAGTACCGGTTGACCCACGGAGCCAGCAAACACGCTGCTAGGCCCGAGCAACCCGTCATCGCGGAACACCACGGGTATAGGGGGTGTCATTTGCCGGACGTCCCCCTATCGTTGGCACTCGCATGGGGAGACTGCCAATCGGTGGTCAGGCCCCGGCGAACCATTCAGAACCCCAACAAGACGTCTGCGACTACACGGTCCGGCGTCGTCTCGAAAGGGAATCATTCGATGAACCTCCAGCCCCTCGAGGACCGCATCGTGGTCCGTCCGAGTGACTCCGAGTCCACCACGGCTTCCGGCCTGGTTATCCCGGACACCGCCAAGGAGAAGCCCCAGCAGGGTGACGTCCTAGCCGTCGGCCCCGGCCGTCGCTCTGAGCAGACAGGTGAACTCGTGCCGATGGATGTCGCTGAAGGCGACACCGTCGTCTACAGCAAGTACGGCGGCACCGAGATCACCGTCGGCGGTGAGGATCTCTTGATCCTCAACGCCCGCGACGTCCTCGGCATCCTCAAGTAGTCGCGCCGTGGCAAAGATTCTGAAGTTCGACGAGGAGGCCCGTCGCGGCCTCGAGGCCGGTGTCAACAAGTTGGCCGACGCCGTCAAGGTCACCCTCGGCCCAAAGGGCCGCAATGTGGTCCTCGACAAGAAGTTCGGCGCCCCGACAATCACCAACGATGGTGTGTCCATCGCCCGTGAGGTCGAGCTGGAGGACAGCTTCGAGAACATGGGTGCTCAACTGGTGAAGGAGGTGGCCACCAAGACCAACGACATCGCTGGTGACGGCACCACCACCGCCACCGTGCTGGCCCAGGCGCTGGTTCGCGAGGGCCTGCGCAACGTGGCCGCCGGCGCCAACCCGATGGGCCTCAAGAAGGGGATCGAGGCCGCCGTGGCCGCCGCAGTCGACTCCATTGCCGATCAGGCCGTGCGGGTCGACGACTCCAAGGAGCAGATCGCTAACGTCGCTGGCATTTCGGCCGCCGACGCCGCGATCGGCCAGGTCATCGCCGACGCCATCGACAAGGTGGGGAAGGACGGTGTCGTGACTGTGGAGGAGTCCAACACGTTTGGCATGGACCTCGATTTCGTCGAGGGCATGCAGTTCGACAAGGGCTATCTGTCGCCGTACTTCGTGACCGACCCGGAGCGACAGGAGGCGATCCTGGAAGAGCCATACATTCTCTACAATCAGGGCAAGATCAGCTCCGTCCAGGAAATGCTGCCGGTCCTGGAGAAGGTCATGCAGTCGGGTCGCCCGCTGTTGATCATCGCCGAGGACGTGGAGGGCGAGGCCTTGGCCACACTGGTCGTCAACAAGATCCGCGGCACCTTCAACTCGGTGGCCGTCAAGGCTCCGGGCTTCGGTGAGCGCCGCAAGGCGATGCTCCAGGACATGGCCATCCTCACCGGTGGCCAAGTCGTCGCCGAGGAGGTCGGTCTCAAGCTCGACGGTGTCAGCCTCGACATGATGGGTTCGGCCCGCAAGGTCTTGGTCACCAAGGACGAGACGACCATCGTCGAGGGTGCCGGCGAGTCTGCCGACGTGGAGGGTCGTATAGGCCAGATCAAGCGTGAGGTCGAGGAGACCGATTCGGACTGGGACCGTGAGAAGCTCCAGGAGCGTCTCGCCAAGCTGGCCGGCGGCGTGGCCGTTGTCCAGGTGGGAGCGGCCACGGAGGTCGAGCTCAAAGAGAAGAAGCACCGGATCGAGGACGCCCTGTCGGCGACCCGTGCTGCCATTGAGGAGGGGGTGGTCGCCGGCGGCGGTACCGCCCTGTTGCGGTCGCGTGTTGCGGTGTCCGGTGCCATCGAGAGCCTCGACGGCGACCAGGAGACCGGTGCCCGCATCGTCCACGCCTCGCTTGAGGCTCCGGCTCGGCTGATCGCCGACAACGCCGGCCTCGAGGGTGCGGTCATGGTCCGTGAGGTTGAGCAGGCCTCCGGTTCCACAGGCCTCAACGCGGCGACCGGCGAGATGGAAGACCTAGTAAAGGCCGGCGTTATCGACCCGGCCAAGGTGACCCGTGCAGCGTTGCAGAACGCGGCATCTATCGCGGCACTTCTCCTGACCACTGAGGCGCTCGTGGCCGACAAGCCCGAGCCCGAGCCGGCCATGCCCCCAGGCGGTGGCATGGATCCCATGGGTGGTATGGGAGGCATGATGTAACGGTCCCTCGGGATCGTCCTCTGGCTTCGGCTGGGGGTCACGGGAGCCGGGCCCTGGGGCCCGGCTCACGTCGTTTTCGGACCCGCCGGTAGGTTGGCGTCGTGACAGACCCCACTGCCGGAACCGATGCCGCACCCGCCGATCAGCGTCCCGCCCCCGATCCCGTGAAGTTGGCTGGCCAGTTCGCCGAATGGACCCGGGGTGAGACCCTGGTAGGACGGATGCTGGCCAACCTCAAGACAGGTCGACTGCCGGAGGTCCTGGCCGACGCGGTTGACGGACCCCGTGCCGAAGCGGCCGCTGCCCTAACGGCCCACTGGGAGGGCTGGGAGCAGGGCACCACCGTGCCGCTCGAGGTGGCCGAGGGCCTCCGCGACGTTGGTCTCGTAGCGTTTCTGGCCGATCTGACCGAGGGGTGACCCCCATCGGGACACTCAACGAGCGGGGCGGCCCCCAGGAGATCCCTCGGCCCGATGGCTGGTGCCTTGGCGAACTTCCACCGTGGGCTTCGGTGGTCGACCGTTCCCTCACCCTGGATCACCTGGTGTCGGTTTTCGACGGCCGGGAACCGGACGGTATCCGGGGACATCCCCGTGGTGACGAACGGCTGGCCGGCGTGCTGGTNGCCCTCTACGACGACTCGACCGGAGGTGGACCGCACGTGCTTCTGACCCGCCGGTCACCGCAGTTGGACACCNACACCCACGAGGTCTCGTTTCCCGGCGGGCGTCATGACCAGACCGACCCCGACCTCTGGGCCACCGCCCTGCGCGAAGCTGCCGAGGAGGTCGCGCTGGACCCGGCTGACGTCCGGCTGCTGGGTCGCCTCGACCCGCTGGTGACAGTGGGTAGTCGCAGCCTCATTCACCCCTANGTGGCCGNCCTNNACGGGCCNCCGAANCTCGTGCCCAATCCCGANGANGTNGAGGCCGTNCTCCACGTTCCANTGTCCGAACTACTGCTCGACGAGGTGTNCCGGGAAGAGGAGTGGTCNCGCTACGGAGAGCCGTGGATCATCACCTTNTTTGAACTGGTGGGCGACACTGTGTGGGGCGCTACGGCAGCCATGCTTCGNCAGTTGCTCGCCGTGGCCCTCGGGGTAGAAGACCACCGCAACTACCGTGCCGATTCATGAGGACCGCCCGATGACCGATGCAGTTGAACCGGGACCCGCGTCTGGCCCCCAACACATGACGTCTGAGGAGTTCCGGGCCGCTGGACGAGCCGCTGTGGACTGGATTGCGGATTTCCTAGACGACCACCGCCACGGNGGGCACGCCC
The DNA here is from genome assembly GCA_002714485.1 of Acidimicrobiaceae bacterium. GTDB lineage: Bacteria > Actinomycetota > Acidimicrobiia > Acidimicrobiales > MedAcidi-G1 > UBA9410. Next base: position 31,973 of record PAXM01000020.1, on the reverse strand, counting down.
GACCNATCGTGCCCGACGTGGCCCCCGGCGACGTCTACCGGTCGCTACCGGGGTCGCCACCCAAGGCCGGAGAGCCGTTCGCTGACCTGTTGGGCGACGTCGACCGCCTCATTGCCCCGGCCACCACCCAATGGCAGCATCCCGGCTTCTACGGGTTCTTCCCGGCCGATTCCTCGCCACCGGCCATCCTTGGTGAACTGCTCTCGGCTGGCCTCGGCGTACAGGGGATGATGTGGTCGACCAGTCCGGCCTGCACCGAGCTGGAGACCTTGGTCTTGGATTGGCTGATCGAGGCCTGCGGACTTCCCGACCGGTTCCATTCCTCAGGTCCTGGNGGTGGCGTGATNCANGATTCGGCCTCGTCGGCGTCGCTGTGCGCCGTANTAGCCGCTCGCGATCGGTTGGGGGGTGCCGCTGAACTGCCACGAATGCGGATCTACACATCGGCTCAGGCCCACTCGTCNATCGAGAAAGACGTCCTGGTGGCCGGGTTCGCTCGCGAGCAACTGCGAGCCGTGCCCACCGATGNCGACTTCGCCATGGACGCCGATGTTCTGGCCGACANGGTGGCCGCNGACGTGGCTGAGGGCCTCCTGCCGTGCCTGGTCGTCGCCACGGTGGGCACCACGTCNTCAGGAGCCATCGACCCGGTGGCNCGGGTCTGCGANATCGCCGGACCGGTGGGGGCTTGGGTCCACGTGGATGCAGCGTGGGCTGGGTCGGCCACCGTTTGCCCCGAGCACCGNGACCTGCTGGATGGCCTGGACCGGGTNGANAGCTACTGCTTCAACCCCCACAAGTGGCTCCTTACCAACTTTGATTGCTCTGCGTTCTANGTGGCCGACTCTGAGCCACTACTGGGCTCGCTGTCCATCGTCCCCGACTACCTCCGCAACGCAGCCAGCGACGCCGGCGAGGTAGTCGACTACCGCGACTGGCAGGNGCCCCTCGGTCGCCGTTTCCGGGCCCTCAANCTNNGGTTCGTGCTGCGCTCCTACGGGATAGANGGCCTTCGGGCCCACATAAGGGCCCACGTAGCGGCCGCGNCCGACCTNGCCGACCNGATGGTCGCCAACCCGGCTCTCGAGTTGGCGGCACCCCTATCCCTCGGCTTGGTGTGCCTCCGTCACGTTGACGGCGACGAGGCCTCCGAACGCCTGCTGACCNCCGTCAATGGTTCCGGTCGAGCCTTCCTGACCCACACCCGTCTGGACGACCAGTACGTGCTGCGGGTGGCCGTGGGGGGGACTTGGACGACCGCCGAACACGTCACCGAACTAGCCAACCTCCTTAACGAACTGGCCTGACCGGTACCCGGCGGTGGGCCCCGAAATGATGGTCGGCGTCTTCCGTCGGGCTGGGTCACACGTGACTAGAATCGACNCTTTCCGGGGGCTGGCGCCGAGGCCCATCCGGGCGGAGTCGATCGGCGTCGGCAGGGAGTAACCATGGCCGAGATTGAGATCGGGATGGGCAAGAGCGGACGGCGGGCNTACGGGTTCGACGACATCGCCATCGTCCCGAGCCGCCGTACACGTGANCCTGAGGACGTAGACATCTCCTGGCAGATCGACGCCTACCGGTTCGAACTGCCTCTCATGGCGTCGGCCATGGACGGCGTGGTTAGCCCGGCAACCGCCATCGAAATCGGCCGCCTGGGCGGTATGGGCGTGCTCAACCTCGAGGGCCTGTGGACCCGGTACGAGGACGCCGGTTCCATCCTCGCCGAGATCGCTGAACTGCCGGTGGAAAAGGCCACNAGGCGGATGCAAGAGATTTACCAGCAGCCNCTCATCCCCGGTCTGGTNACCGAGCGGATCCGNNAGNTCAACGCCGCNGGGGTCGTGTCGTGCGTGTCGGTNACACCGCAGNGCACCANTGCTCTGCTNGACGAGATCCTGGCNGGCGAGCCCGACATGCTGGTCATCCAGGGCACTGTCGTGTCGGCCGAGCATGTGTCGACCACCGGTGAACCGCTGAATCTGAAGACCTTCATCCGCCAGCTGGACATCCCGGTCATCGTGGGTGGCTGCGCCACCAACAAGGCGGCCCTNCATCTGATGCGTACCGGGGCGGCTGGTGTGCTGGTCGGCGTCGGCCCCGGCCACGCCTGTACCACCCGCGGCGTGCTCGGCCTCGGCGTTCCGCAGGCCACAGCCATCGCCGACGTCAGGGCGGCCCGCATGCGCCACCTCGATGAGACCGGCGTCTACTGCCACGTCATCGCCGACGGCGGCATGGCNACCGGCGGCGANATCTCCAAGGCCATCGTGTGTGGTGCNGACGCCGTGATGATCGGCTCGCCGTTGGCCGCCGCCAGCGAGGCGCCCGGCCGNGGATACCACTGGGGTATGGCTACCTTCCATCCGACGCTGCCGCGCGGCGCCCGGGTCCAGACCACCACCCGGGGCACACTNGAGGAGATTCTCCTCGGCCCAGCCAACGAGAACGACGGCAAGCTGAACCTGTTCGGAGGACTGCGTACCTCGATGGCGACCTGCGGCTATGTCGACNTGAAGGAGTTCCAGAAGGCTGAGGTCATGGTGGCCCCGGCGCTNCAGACCGAGGGCAAGGCGTTACAGAAGTCCCAGGGCGTGGGGATGGGCCACTAGGCCCACCGCTCCGACTCAGTGACCAAGATCCCTGGTGGGAGTGCCCACGCCACCGACCGCATCTTGGTCGTCGACTTCGGGGCCCAGTACGCGCAGCTCATCGCCCGACGGGTGCGTGAGGCCGACGTCTATAGCGAGATCGTTCCCCACGACCTGACGGCTCAGGAGTTCGCCTCCCGGGCACCGTCCGGGATCATTTTCAGTGGCGGGCCGGCCTCGGTCCACGTGGACGGTGCCCCGCGCATCGACCCCGGCGTCTATGAACTCGGCGTGCCCATCCTGGGTATCTGCTACGGCGCCCAACTCGTCGCGCACCAGCGGGGGGGCACGGTGGGCCGCTACGAGCGGGGAGAGTACGGCCGCACCGACCTGANCGTTGNCGANCCGGGCGCTCTTNTGGTTGACGCTGGAAGCGGCACCCACCCGGTNTGGATGAGCCACTTCGACGCCATCACCGAGCCACCGGCCGGNGCCGTGGTGACCGCCTCCTCGGCCGACGCTCCGGTGGCCGCCTTTGAGGCGCCCGACGCCGGCTTGTACGCCGTCCAGTTCCACCCTGAAGTCCACCACACGCCATGCGGTCAGGATCTGCTCAGCCGCTTCGTCCACGACGTNTGCGGCTGTGCCGGTGATTGGACGATGGCNTNGGTCATCGACTNGTCGGTGGATGCCATCCGCGCACAGGTCGGCACCGGACGGGCCATCTGTGGGCTGTCCGGTGGGGTGGACTCAGCGGTCGCNGCCGCGCTGGTGCACAAGGCCATCGGGGGTCAACTGACCTGCGTGTTCGTCGANACCGGCCTCATGCGAGCTGGCGAGGGTGAGCNGGTTGTTGAGACCTTCCAGAAGACNCAGNGCATCGAACTCATCCATGTGAGGGCCGCTGATCGCTTCTTCGAAAAGCTGGCCGGGGTTACCGATCCGGAGGGCAAGCGGAAGGCAATAGGCGAACTTTTCATCCGGATCTTCGAGGATGTCTCGGGCGGGATCACCGACGCCCGCTTCCTCGTCCAGGGGACGCTGTATCCCGACGTCATCGAGTCGGGCACCAAGGACGCGGCCAAGATCAAGAGCCATCACAACGTAGGTGGTTTGCCCGACGACATGGATTTCTCCCTCGTCGAGCCGCTTCGCAACCTATTCAAGGACGAGGTGCGGGCCGTGGGTTCCGAGCTAGGCCTGCCCGACGAGATCGTGTGGCGCCAACCATTCCCCGGTCCCGGCCTCGGCGTGCGCATCATCGGCGAGGTNACTCCGGAGGCNACGGCCATCCTCCAGGCTGCTGACCTGATCGTCCGTGAGGAGNTTCGCGGTGCAGGCCTAGAGCGCGAGATCTGGCAGGCCTTCGCCGTCCTTCCCGACATCCGGTCCGTAGGCGTTATGGGCGATGAGCGCACCTANGCCCGACCGGTAATCATCCGGGCTGTCACNAGCGAGGATGCNATGACCGCGGACTGGGCCCGTNTGCCACACGACCTTTTGGAGCGGATGTCCAGTCGCATCATCAACGAGGTTGACGGTGTGAACCGGGTGGCCTACGACATCACCTCCAAGCCCCCNGGCACCATCGAGTGGGAGTGAACCCNTCGGACAGGTCGGACGCNGGTCNGCCCGAAAAGNCCGAAANGAGTCTGACCGAAGACGANCGCACTGACACGGTGGTCGCCTACACGNCGGCGTGTGCATTTTTCGGTGAGCGCCTCGCTGAGGTCACCGAACTGGACTGGACGGCTGATACCCCGTGCGAGAGCTGGGACGTCCGCATGCTGGTGGCCCACGTGGTCACCGGCGAGGCGCTGGTCACCCGGGTGCTGCGCGACGGCGGGGCGTGGGAGTCCCAGGCCGACCCGTCGATCCTGGGCTTGAACCCCATGGCCACTTGGCGGGGGACGGTGNTGGCCGCCATCGAGTCGGNATCGGCCGACGGCGTGCTGGATGCCCTACACCCCCACGCGGTGGGCGAGTTNCCAGGCGGGGTCATCATCGGCTTCCGGGTCACCGAGAACCTGGTCCACGGTTGGGACCTGGCCCGGTCGTGCGGCGCCGAGGTCCAATTGCCGGAGACCCTGGCCGAACGGTGCCTCGACTTCTGGCTGCCGTTGGCCGGTTCGGACGTCCTCACCGGCCACTTCGGGTCGAAGGTGATGCCGCCCGACGGTGCATCCGCGGGCGTCCGACTCCTGTCGCTGCTCGGCCGGGCGGCATGATCTGGCGGTGACCTCGGACCCCGTCGGTGCCGTTGCCGAGAACAATCGGCAGTATTCGACTGAGCCTTTCTACGGGGAACGTGACGGCCTGCTGGTGCCTGGACCGCTAACAGGCGGCCCCTGGGACCCGACCATCCAGCACGGCGGCCCTATTTCGGGCATCCTCGCCCATCTCGTCGAGACGGTTCCCGTCCCTGCGCCCATGCGTACGGCCCGACACACCGTCGACATGATGCGCGGTGTACCGCTCACCCCGCTGCGCCCAGAGGTGGAAGTGTTGCGTTCCGGTCGTCGCATCCAGGTGGTGCGCACCTCGCTCTTTTCCGGCCCAGATCTCGATGTGGAGATGGCCCGCGCCACTTCACTACGGATGCGGGTGGCCGACATCCCCAACCCGGTCGACCCCGAAAAGACAGCCCACCCCGAGGACGAGCCCCACGCCCTGCCCGACGAGCCGGTGTTGCTAACTATGTTGGGTATCGGGGTCCCGGCCTTCCTTCGGGGGGTGGAGTTCCGCAGTACCGGCGAGTATCGCGATGGAGCTCCAGGCCTCGTGTGGCTGCGAATGCACAACGAGATGGTGGCCGGGTGCGAAACCAGCGCCTTCGTGCGTCTGGCCACAGTGGCCGACATGGCGTCCATGGCCGCCCAGTACCTCCAGCCCGACGAGTGGATGACAGTCAACGCCGACCTGACAGTGACGACTTTCCGTGACCCGGTGGGCGACTGGATGGGAGTTAGGGCCCTGCACAAGAACGACGGCGACGGCATCGGCTTGTCCGAGGCCGTGCTCTATGACCTGAACGGACGGGTGGGAAGGGCCACCGCGTCAATCCTCATTGAACCCCGCTGACCTGAACCCGGAGGACCCCCCGATGGCTGACACAACCCATGACCCGGAGACGGGGCCCATGCACCCAGTGCGGGTGGGCAGCATGCTCTACACGCTGGTCGACCCCGAGAAGGGCCACGAGGTTGCATACAACCGGTGGTACGAGCGTGATCACTACTACGGCGGCTGCATGACCGGCCCGTGGTGCTTCGCTGGCAGCCGGTGGGTGGCTACCCGGGCGTTAAAGGATCTGCGCTTTCCGACTGAGGGCAACTCGGTGAATGACCCGTCGGACCGGGGCTCTTACCTGGCCATCTACTGGGTAGAGGAGGGTCACCACGACGACCACTTCGCCTGGGGGGCCGACCAGGTGGTGAAGCTCTACATGGCCGGCAGGGGCTTCCAGGAGCGCCGCCACGCCCACACCGTGCTGTACCTGCACCTGTCCAACCATTACCGAGACCCCGACCCTGTGCCCATCGACGTAGCCCTCGACCACGGATACGCCGGCCTAGTGTCGGTCGTCGTAGAGCCCTCGGGGGAGACGGGTGGCTCAGATGCCTGGATGGACGCCGAAGGGCTACCGGTCCTGTTCGCCGACGGGCCAGTGGCGGCATGTGCCCAGTGGAAAGCCGTGCCCCGCGACGACATGACCAACAACGCCCCCATGGACCTCGGATCGCCGCCCATCGGCCCTGACGCCACGATGCAACTCTTCTTCGTCGAGGATGACCCAGCAGCCTGCTGGAACCGGTTCGTGGACTACGCGGCTCGCCTCAAGGCATCGGGCCTGGGTCAGGTCACGTCGGCCGCACCGTTCCTGCGCACCGTGGTCGGCACCGACCGCTACACGGACGATCTCTGGTAGCCCGGTCCCTGGGAGCTGGTCTCAGACGCCGGCCAGGGCCTCCACGACCGGACCGAACTCGACCATCGAGTCCTCGTTGAGGCTGATGTAGGTCAGGCCCCATCGTTCCCGCCAGGCCAGCAGAGTCTCAACACACTGGCCGGAAGAACCCACCAACACGTGGGGCGAGGCCAGCGCCGCCTCAGCGTCCAGGCCCAATGCCGGCGCCATCAACTCCGCCAGACCGATCGGATCGTCGGTGATCTGGGACATGTGCACCCGGGTCTGCAACTCGATGTCTGCGAACCGGTCGCCGGCCGCATCGCGTATCCACCCCAGCTTCCTATCGGTGGCCTCCACGGTGGCAGAGGTGCCGGCCCGTTGGTCGATCACCCCGGCGGCCATGTTGGCGTTCAGCCCTACTATCTCGGCCTCCCGGGCCGCCAGGGACAGCATCTTTCGACCCCCACCGCCCAGCAGGAACGGTGGATGCGGCAACTGGATGCAGGTCGGCTGTCCGTCGTGGCCACGCACCGTGTAGTGCTCGCCGTCAAAGTCGAACGATCCCTCGGCGAAACACCGCTTCAGGATCTCGACGGACTCGGCCAGTCGAGCTATGCGCACTCCCGGTGGATCCAGAGCGAGACCTGACTGGTCGTAGTCGGTGGTCTTCCATCCGGCTCCCAGTCCCAGTTCGAGGCGCCCGTCCGACAGCAGGTCCAACGTGGCGGCCTGTTTGGCTAGGAACAGCGGGTGCCGGAAGTCGTTGCCCAGCATGAGAGTGGTCAGGCGCAGATCGCGGGTGGCCTCGGCGGTGACGGCTAGGGCGACCAAGGGGGCCATATCGGCGTCCAGGTGGTCCCTCACCGACAGGGCGGAGTAGCCCAGGTCCTCGGCTCGACGGCCAAGTTCGCGCCATTCGGCAGCTGGGCGGGGCGCCGAGGCCTGGACGCTGAAGCGAAAGGAACGGGTCATGGCCCGCACACTAGGACAGGTTGCCGGGACAGCCCGGAGGCTGTCGACGGACCTGATCGGCTCTCGGGAGGCCGTCATCGGCCACCGGTAGGGTGCGTTCGATGGCCTTTCACGACCCCGAGCCCGAGCCCGCGGCTGCAGCGGCCACGACCGACGCTCCGGGCCTGAACCCCGACCAGTTAGACGCCGTCACCCACCCGACCGGTCCGCTGCTGGTGGTAGCCGGCGCCGGCTCGGGCAAGACCCGGGTGCTCACCCGGCGCATCGCCCACCTGATCGGCGAACGGGGGGTATCGCCGTTCGCCATCTTGGCCATCACTTTCACCAACAAGGCCGCCGGGGAGATGAAAGACCGCGTCGCCGACCTAGTCGGCCCGGTGGCCCAACGCATGTGGGTGTCGACCTTCCACTCGGCGTGCGTCCGGATTCTGCGGCGCGACGGCGACCGCCTCGACTTTCCGTCCAGTTTCAGCATCTATGACCAGGGTGATGCCGTGCGCCTCACCGGCTATGTGGTGCGCGACCTCGGCCTCGACGTCAAGCGGTTCCCGGCCCGCGCGTTGCACTCGGTGATCTCGTCGGCCAAGAACGAGGGCCTTTCTGCTAAGGACTACGTCAAGCGCGCCCAGGGCCCCTACGAGAAGCACATCGGGGATGTTTTCGTCGAGTACCAGGCTCGGCTGCGCATCGCCTACGCCATGGACTTCGACGACCTGCTGGGCAACGCAGTTCTCCTATTGCGCGAGCACCCCGACGTGCTCGACCAGTACCGGCAGCGCTTCGAGCACGTGCTGGTCGACGAGTACCAGGACACCAACGTTGTGCAGAACGAACTGGTCATGCTGCTGGGAGCCGGGCACCGCAATGTCTGCGTGGTGGGCGACAGCGACCAGTCGATCTACCGGTTTCGGGGTGCTGACATCCGCAACATCCTCGAATTCGAGCGGTCGTTCCCGGACACCACAATCGTCGTCCTGGACCAGAACTACCGGTCCACCCAGACCATTCTGGACGCCGCCAACGCCGTCATCACGAAGAATGTGGGTCGCAAGCCAAAGGAGTTGTGGACCGACGCCGGCTCCGGCGACCCCATCACCCGGTTCCGGGCCGACGACGAGGACGACGAGGCCCGCTGGGTAGTGGGCCAACTCCGTCGCATGCACGACGAGGGTCGGTCTTGGGCCGACATGGCGGTCTTTTACCGGACCAACGCCCAGAGCCGAGCTATCGAGGAACAGCTGGTCAACCTGGGGGTTCCGTACAAGGTGGTGGGTGGTCTGCGCTTTTACGACCGCCGTGAAGTCCGCGATGCCATGGCCTACCTGAAGCTGGCCGCCAACCCGGCCGACGAGGTAGCGGCCAAGCGGGTGCTGAACGTGCCCAAGCGAGGGGTGGGCGATACGTCGGTGGCACGGGTGGATGTCCATGCGGCTGGGACCGGTACCACTTTCACCGAGGCATTGCGGGACGCCGAAGCCGCCGGTGTTTCGGGTCGAGCTGCGACCGGGATCCGGTCGTTCCTCGAACTGGTCGACGCACTTTGCAAGGCTGTGGACGACGGTCCGGCCACTGTCCTAGAGCTGGCCCTCGAGCGGTCGGGCTACCTCGACGAACTGCGGACAGACCGTTCCATCGAGGCCGAGGGGCGTCTGGAGAACCTTTCCGAGTTGGTGGGGTTTGCTGGCGATTTCGACGCCGTGGACGAGTTCCTCGAGCGGGTGGGCCTGGTAGCCGACACCGACGACCTGCCTGATGGGTACCGTCCCGATGGCGATCCGGTCGGGGGTGACGCGGCCGACGAGCATGATCCAGGGCAGGTGGTGCTCATGACCATGCACGCCGCCAAGGGTCTGGAGTTCCCGGTGGTCTGCATCGTGGGCATGGAGGACGGCGTGTTCCCCCACGTCAGGGCTCTCGGCGACCCCGACGAACTCGAGGAGGAGCGGCGCTTGGCCTACGTGGGCATCACCCGGGCCCGCGAGCGCCTCATGCTGACCCACGCCTGGAGTCGGCTGCTCCACGGCCAGACCCAGTACAACCCGCCTAGCCGATTCATCGACGAGATCCCCCCTGAACTGCTGGTCGACGCCGAGGGCAGCAGGAAGGCCGGGAGTCGCCTCGTCGGGACCACAGACTGGTTGGGGCCGTCTCGCCGGTCACCGGACCGCCCGTCTGATAGGGAGGCCGACCGCCGCGCCTTTGGAGCGTCCATGGGATCCCCGGGAGATGGCGACGGAGAACCGGCCGGTCGGGTGTTCGGGGCTGGAAGCGGCTCCGGTAGTGAACCCACCCGGACCCCGGGAGAGTCCTCGACGGGAGCACACGAGCTCGGCCTGCATGTTGGAGAGGACGTGGTCCACCGGGCATGGGGCGACGGTGTGGTCCTGGCCATCGACGGCGACGGTGACCGGGCCGAGGCGGTGGTGCGGTTCGCCTCCAAGGGCGAGAAGCGCCTGCTGCTGGCCTGGGCACCCCTGGCCAGGCCAGACCCCTCCTGACGGCTCCGTATCCGGTGGTATGCACCCGATGGCGGGCCCGCCAGGCCAGTTACCATGCCTCGGTGGCCGGCCCCCTCGGGCCGGTACCGGCCCGTGTAGCTCAGTCGGAAGAGCGATTCACTCGTAATGAATAGGTCCGGGGTTCGATTCCCCGCGCGGGCTCGCCGAGAATCAACCCCTCCCGACGGTGACCTGCCGGGTGGCCGACCCTCTAGGATCTGACCATGAACGTGTTCGCAGGCGTGATCTGGCACTACTGGCTGGCCGTGCCGCTGGCCGTCGGCGGCTTAGCTCTGACCGTGGCGACCCTGGTCGGCTACTTCCAGAAGGTTTCCTCGACCCGCTACCCCAAGCGCTGAGTTCGCCGACCGCTGCTACGGCGCCCTCCGATGCGATGAGCGCTGCCTCGTCCTTCGTGGACTGGGATCTAGCCGAACAGGTTGCCATCAGGGTCGCCGATCGGGCTCCGTTCACCGGTGCCCACCACCTCGACGGCCTGACCGCCGAATTCGATGCCCACACGGCACGAGCCGAGGACCTAGTTGCGGCCACCACTGGTCTCCGCTCTCTGTCCGGCAACGCCCGGGCCCGCGTGGTCGGACGAGACGACTGGATCCGGGCCAACGTGGCCTCCATGCAGCGCCTACTGCGCCCCCTCTTCGAGCGCCTCGAGGAGCCTTCCGATGATCTGGCTGAAGGGAACGGCGACGGAATGGGCGGTCCCTCGGCACTGACGGCTCGCATGGGTGGCATGGAACTTGGCCTGGTTCTGGGGTGGATGTCCACCCGGGTGCTCGGGCAGTACGACCTCCTGGTGGTGGAAGACGAGGCCGCTGAAGACCAGGACATCGTGTACTACGTGGGCCCCAACTTGGTGGCCCTGGAGCGGCGCTACGCCTTTTCCCGTCATGACTTCCGGCTCTGGCTGGCCCTCCACGAGGTCACCCACCGGGCCCAGTTCACCGGAGTTCCCTGGATGCGGTCCCACTACCTGGGTTTGGTGGATTCGCTGCTGGATGGGGCTGAACCGGAATCGTTCGACCTCGTGGCTTCCCTCAGGGGCATCGTTGAGAAACAGGCTGGCAAGCGACGTGCCGGTCGGTCAGTCGGCCTGAACGCCGGCAACACAGCGGCTGGATCGGGCGTGTTAGGAGCTATCTCCTCGCCTGAACAGCAGGAGGCCCTGGACCGCATCGCCGGGCTCATGAGCCTGCTCGAGGGTCACGGTGACGTGACCATGGGTCGGGCCGGTGACGGCATCGTGCGGGGTGCCGATCGTATGGCCCGCGTCATGGCCGACCGCCGACGCAACGCCTCGGGAATCACACGGCTGTTCCAGCGTCTAGTGGGGTTGGAGGCCAAGTTGGCCCAGTACGCGCAGGGTGAGGCCTTCATCGCAGCGGTAGAGGCCCACGGTGGTTCAGTGCTACTGGACCGGGTTTGGGAGGACCCATCCAACCTGCCCGATCTGGGTGAGATCCGCGAGCCGGACCGGTGGATCGAGCGACTGGAGGCCTGACCGGCCCCGAAGTTGACGACCTGCTCGGTCGTTGCGTCTTCCCGCCTGCGGGGACCGCAGTGGACTGCGCGGTTTCAGGTGGTCCCGACTCCACCGCCCTGTTGGTGCTGGCCGTCGCTGCCGGTCTGGACGTCACCTGCTGGACGGTCAACCACAGCCTGCGTCCCACATCGGCCGACGAGACCCATCTAGTAGCCCATACCGCGGCGAGCCTCGGCGTTTCGACCACCATCCTCGCCGGGCCGGTAGACGACGGCCCCGATCTCGAACAGCGGGCCCGTGATGTCCGCCGAGCCGTTCTACCCGACGGGGTGCTGACCGGCCATACCGCCGACGACCAGGCCGAGACGGTGTTGCTAAACCTCCTGCGAGGGGCTGGGGTCCCCGGCACTGCCGGCATCGGCGACCCGGTGCGACGGCCGCTCCTCGCCCTTAGGCGAACCGAGACCCGTGGCCTCTGCGAGACGCTCGACCTCCAGGTGGTCGACGACCCCAGCAACGCCGATCCCCGCTTCACCCGAAACCGGATCCGCCACGAGGTGCTGCCCCTGTTAGCCGACGTAGCCGGCCGCGATCCCGTGCCCCTACTGGCTCGTCATGCCACGTTGGCCGGCGAGGCCACCGGTCTGCTAGCCGACCTTGTGACCGACGTTGACCCGACCGACGTGAAGTCCGTCGTCGACCTGCCCGACGACCTGGTCCGCCTAGCCGTCCGAAGGTGGCTCATCGGCCAGGTTCCCGGTCCACCACCCGACCAGGCCTCGGTGGACCGGGTACTGGACGTGGTGCGGGGTCGGGCGGTGGCCACCGAGGTGGCCGGTGGGCATCGGGTANATCGNTCGGCGGGTTTNCTGCGGTTCGAGTCCCGCTAGGGTCGCCGCCATGGCCAGCGACNCCTCCGCCGNGCCGGATCCGCTGACCGTGGGCCGNTACACCGCGTCCTCGGTGCTGGTCTCGGCAGTCGACCTACAGGCCCGGGTGCGGGCCCTCGGCGAGGAGATCACCGCTGACTACGTCGGACGCGAACCCCTGCTGGTAGGCGTCCTAAAGGGCGCCTTCATGTTCATGAGCGACCTGGCCCGGGCCATCGATCTACCGGTTGAGTTCGACTTCATGGCCGTGTCTTCCTACGGTCATTCCACCCGGTCCTCGGGCGTAGTCCGCATCGTCAAGGACCTAGACCTAGACCTCGCGGGCCGCGACGTGATCCTGGTCGAGGACATCATCGACAGCGGCCTGACGTTGAACTACCTGCGTCGCAACCTGCTGGCCCGAAACCCGGCCAGCCTCGAGGTTTGTGCCCTGCTGGTGCGCGAGAACCACAAGGTCGACGATTCGATCCTGCGCTACGAGGGCTACCGGGTGCCGTCGGACTTTCTCGTCGGGTACGGCCTCGACGTGGATGAGAAGTTCCGGAACCTTCCCGACGTCCGTATCGTGAAGGTCGCATCGGATGAGGAACCTGACGGTTCTGAGGGCGAGGTGGAATCGGCCGCATGACCTTTGAGGTCGACCTCCCCCGCATCGAGAGAGCGGTGACCGAGATCCTCGAGGCCATCGGCGAGGATGTCTCCCGCGACGGCATCCGTGAGACGCCCGCCCGAGTGGCCCGCATGTACGCCGAGGTGTGCAGCGGTATCCATGAGGAGCCTGCCGACCATCTCATCAAGACTTTTGATGTGGACCACGACGAGATGGTGATGGTGCGCGACATCCCCATGTACTCAATATGCGAGCACCACCTGGTGCCTTTCTTCGGTGTGGCCCACGTGGCCTACATCCCGCGGCGGGGCGGGATGATCACCGGGTTGTCCAAGTTAGCCCGCCTTGTTGAGGGCTATTCCCGCCGGCCGCAGGTCCAGGAGCGGTTGACCTCCCAGGTAGCCGACGCCATCCAGCGAACACTGGACCCACAGGGCACGCTGGTCGTCGTCGAGGCCGAGCACCTCTGCATGTCGATGCGTGGTGTACAAAAGCCTGGAGCGGTCACCGTGACGTCGGCCGTTCATGGGGTGTTCCGCGAGGAGGTCTCCACCCGCCTGGAGGCCATGCGGTTCATCGAGAGTAACCGTCGGCGCTGACCGTGGCCCTCGGCGGCGCCATGGGGGTGCTCAACGTCACCCCCGACTCCTTTTCCGACGGCGGTCGGTTTCTGGATCACGCGTTGGCTGTGGCCCGGGGTCGGGCCATGATCGCCGAAGGGGCCAGCATCGTCGATGTCGGTGGCGAGTCGACCCGCCCTGGTGCGCTACCGGTCGACGAGGATGAGGAAGTGGCCCGCGTAATACCGGTCATAGAGATGTTGGCCACCGACTCGGCGGTCGCCGTCAAGTCTGTCCGGATCTCTATCGACACCCGTCACGCCGCTGTTGCAGTGGCCGCAGTAGCTGCTGGAGCCACCATCGTCAACGACGTGAGCGCAAGCTTGCACGAGGTAGCGGCCGACCTGGGTGTGGGCTGGGTGGCCGTTCATATGCGAGGCGACCCGCGCACCATGCAGGACGAGCCCGTCTACGACGATGTGGTGGCGGAGGTTCGCGACTTCCTGGTCGAGCGGGCCACTGCAGCAGTCACCGCCGGGGTGTCCGAGGTCTGGATTGATCCAGGCATTGGGTTCGGAAAGACCGCTGCCCACAACCTCGCCCTGGTGCGACACGTGGACGTATTGGTGGCTTCGGGTTGGCCGGTCGTCATCGGGGTGAGTCGCAAGCGATTCCTCGGCGAGTTGACTGGGCGAAGCGACCAGAGGGGCGGTGGAGAGACTCACACCCTCACGCCACCGGACGACCGGGTCGAGGCGTCGGTGGCCATGGCCACCTGGGGCTTCGTCCATGGCGTACAGATCGTGCGGGCCCATGACGTGCGGGCCACCGTCAGAGCGGCACGGGTGGCCGGATGAGCCCAATCTCGGGCACAGTGGTCCCCATGGATGGAGAGTTAATGCCGACTGGCGAGGTGTCCTCATGGTGATGCGCGGGAAGTGGGCCCAGGGGATCGTTCCCCGGGGGTTCACCTGGATAGTCAAGGGNCGGATCGCTGTGAGCGAGCGTCCCGGGGGCTGCGGCGAGGGACACCGACGGGTCCGGCGCCAGGAGGAGATCATCTGGATCCGTGAGAACGGTTTTCAGACTGTGTTGTCGCTGCTGGCCAGCGACCACAACCTCCACAACTATGACGACTTGGACCAGGACTGGTTGCACCTGCCGTTCGGTGGCGCCGACGACGGCGTGGAGCGCCTNGAGGAGATCTGTCGGGCCATTGACGAACACGGTGCGGAGGGTCGGTGCCTACTCGTTCACCGCGAGGAACTCAATGATGTGGTGTGCGGNGTGATGGGGGCNTGGCTCCTGTGGTCCGGTCTNGTGCCGGCCGGCCCACAGGCCATCTCGTTCGCCGAGCGTCTGACTGGACGCCCACTGGGCACCGCGGGACGCGAGATCGTGGGCCTCGTGGCTCCGGCCGATCCGCCCANAGGTGCCTCTGGGGAAGCCGAGTGAGCGACCGCATCGAACTACGGGGTCTACGGGTGACGGCTATCTGCGGGGTGCTGCCGGAGGAGAAGGCTCGGCGTCAACCCTTTGAGGTGGACATGGAAGTGCATGCCGACCTCTCGACCGCCTCGATCAGCGACGATCTTTCCGANACCGTCGACTACGGCAGCCTCACCGGGCTGGTGGCTGACATAGTCGACGGTGAGTCGTTCGACCTTCTGGAGCGGTTCGCCGGCCGGCTCGCCGAGGCCGTGCTGGTCATCGCTGGTGTTGACGCCGTCACCGTTACGGTCCGGAAGTTGCGCCCACCCGTTCCGGAGGACCTTGCCACCAGTGGGGTGCGGATCCACCGAGCGGCATGACCCATCGGGCCCTTCTGGCTTTGGGCTCCAACCTGGGTGACCGCTGGGGCTTCCTGCGGGACGCCGTGGCCTGCCTGCCCGACGTGGTTGCCGTGTCGAANGTCTACGAGACGCCACCGGTGGGCGGCCCGGACCAGGGCCCGTACCTCAATTGTGTGGTGCGTCTCGAGACACTGCTCAGCGCNCGCGCCTTACTTGAGGAGGCTCGGCGACGGGAGAATGAGGCCGGCCGCGAACGGATCGAACACTGGGGACCGCGTACCCTCGACGTCGACGTGCTGTGGGTGGACGGCGAGGAGGTCGATGAACCTGACCTCCAGGTGCCCCACCCACGGATGTTCGAGCGAGCTTTTGTATTGGTGCCGTTGTTTGACGTGGCTCCCGACCTGGTGCCCGACACTCCCGAGGGCGTCTCCGACGGTTATGGCGAGATCATTTCGCGCGGGCCCCTTGCTGGGGACGTAAGCAGCGCTAGCCGGAAGACGCGCTCTGGTGCCCGCTCCGGGGAGGATTGAACCATGGAGGAATTTGTACCCAGTGGGGCAGCGCTGCCGGAGGGGCTGTTGGTGCACTTTGCCGATCAGCGAAACCCAAGAATCGGCGAGGATCGGGCTTCCGTGGAGCCGCCGGTCGATGCGGTAGCGGACGCCGTGGTACTAGCCCTCCATGAGGACCTCACGCCTGATGGTGACGTGAGCGCTGCCTTGGTGCCCGACGATGCGTTGGCCGACGGAGTGATCGCTAGTCGCGCCGCCGGAGTACTGGCCGGTAGTTCGTGCGCCACCGAGACCTTTGCCCAGGTTTCATCTGACATCGAGGTGGTCTGGTTGCGTGCAGACGGGGACCGCCTAGCTCCGGGCGACGTGGTCGCTACCGTGCGTGGACCGCTGGCTGCCGTGCTGACCGCTGAACGCACCGCTCTGAACTTCCTCGGTCGACTTTCTGGGGTGGCCAGTATCACCGCCCGTTGGGTGGAGGAGGCGGGTGCCGTCGACAGCTTGGTTCGCATTTGGGACACTCGGAAGACCACACCGGGCCTCCGGGCCCTCGAGCGGGCTGCCGTGAGGGCCGGTGGAGGCTGGAATCACCGCACCAATCTCAGTCACTGGGTCATGTTGAAAGACAACCATCTGACCGGCACTGACATCGCTAGCGCCGTGGCGTCGTCGCGTTCGCTGTGGCCGGGGCGTACCGTGCACGTCGAGTGCGAGACTCTCGACCAGATTCACGAATCGCTGGAGGCTGGCGCTGATGCGCTGCTGCTCGACAACATGACCCCCGCATTGATCAATCGGTGTGTCGCCGTGGTGCACACCCATGGCGAACTCCATGGCACGCGCCAGCTTATCGAGGCATCCGGCGGCATCACGCTTGACCGGGTGGCCGAGGTAGCGGCCACTGGTGTGGACTGCATTTCGACCAGCGCCCTGACCAACGGGGCCCCCTCGTTGGACCTGGGCCTTGACCTGAGTATGGAGCCGGAGACACGAGTCTGATGCTGCTGGCTATCGATGTAGGCAATACCCAGACAGTGCTCGGCCTCTACGAGGCCGACTCTGGTGCTACCGCGGCCGATACCGGCCTAGTCGACCACTGGCGCATCCGCACTGACCACGACCGCACGTCCGATGAGCACGCGGTGCTTATACGGAATNTGCTGCGTCAGTCGGGCCNTGACCTCGAGGGCACGATNACCGGGGTGGCCATGTGTGCNGGNGTGCCGAGAGTATTGGCCAGTCTGAGGACAATGGTCGACCGCTACGTAGATTTTGACCCGGTGATCATCGAGCCGGGCGTGAAGACCGGCATGCCCATCCTCTACGACAACCCGAAGGAGGTGGGCGCCGATCGCATCGCCAACGCCGTGGGGGCCCACGACCTCTATGGTGGCCCAGCGGTAGTTGTGGACTTCGGTACCGGCAACAACTTCGACGTGATCTCCGCCGACGGCGAGTTCCTGGGTGGGGCCATTGCCCCCGGCGTGGAGGTCAGTCTCGACGCCCTGTTCGGCCGGGCCTCCGCGCTGCGGGCCGTAGAGTTGGTCGAGCCCCGCAGCGTGATCGGTAAGAGCACCGTGGAGTCTCTGCAGTCGGGCGCCGTCTACGGCTTCGCCGCCCAAATTGACGGCATGGTTGAGCGGTTCCGCGAGGAACTGGGTGGTTGCACCGTGGTGGCCACCGGTGGCCTGGCCCACCTGATCGCACCGTCCACCTCCACCATCGAGCACGTCGAGCCGTTCCTGACCCTGCATGGTCTTCGCCTCGTCCACGAGCGAAACCGATGACCGATCCCACCTCTGGCTCGGGCATTCCCTACCGGTTCGATCCGACTACTACCGCGGCGGCCGTTGAGGCCGAGTACGGCGACTTGAGCGACGGCGAGGAGACCGGTGTGGTGGTCAGTGTGGCCGGACGCCTCATGCTGCGCCGTGACCAGGGGAAGCTGGCCTTTGGCGACCTTCAGGACGCCACCGGCCGGGTACAGCTGTTTGCCCTTCAGCGGTCCACCGCCGACTTCGCGGGTTTCACCGGCCTGCACCTGGGGGACTGGATCGGCGTGACCGGTGAGGTGCTCAAGACCCGGCGCGGCGAACTGAGTATCCGGGTCGACTCGTGGGTGCGCCTGGCCGAGGCCCGACGGGGGTTCCCCGACAAGTGGCACGGCATGACCGACGTCGACACTCGGTTCCGCCAGCGCTATGTCGACCTGTGGGTGACCGACGAGTCCCGGGCCGCCTTCGTAGCCCGTAGCCAGATCATGTCGGCCACTCGGCGGTGGTTGGAGGACCGTGCCTTCATCGAGGTCGAGACACCGGTTTTCCACCCCATTCCCGGTGGGGCCCTGGCCCGACCATTTACCACCCACCACAATGCCCTGGACCTCGATCTCTACCTGCGCATCGCCCCCGAGCTGTACCTCAAGCGGCTCACCGTGGGTGGATTCGAGCGGGTGTTTGAAATCGCCCGGGTGTTCCGCAATGAGGGCCTGTCGACCCGGCACAACCCTGAGTTCACCATGCTTGAGCTCTATCAGGCATACGCCGACTACACCGACATCATGGAACTGGTTGAAGAGCTGGTGGCCCACCTGGCCACGGAGGTTTGCGGGACCACCACACTGACCTACGACGGTCGAGAGTTGGACTTGTCGGTGCCGTGGCGTCGGGCCACCCTGCTGGAGTTACTGGCTGAGCATGGCGGCCTGATTGTCGATCTCGACACGCCCCGTGACGAGCTGGTGCGCCTGTGTCAAGAGCACGACATCTCGGTCAAGGACCACTACGGCCCCGGAAAGCTCATCCTGGAGCTCTACGAGAAGACCACCGAGCCTGAACTGTGGGGCCCGGTGTTCGTCACCGACTACCCCAAGGAGGTCTCGCCGTTGTCACGTGATCACCGGGATCAGACGGGCTGGGTGGAGCGCTTCGAGGGGATCGTGGCCGGCCGCGAGCTGTGCAACGCCTTCACTGAGTTGGTTGACGCGGACGAGCAGCGGGCCAGGTTCGAAGCCCAGGAGGCCGAGAAGGTGGCCGGTGACGTCGAGGCCATGGCTGTCGACGAGGACTATCTGCGTGCGTTGGAGTACGGCCTTCCGCCCACCGGTGGACTAGGGATCGGAATGGACCGTCTGGTCATGATCCTGACCGGCACGACGACTATTCGCGACGTGATTCTCTTTCCGACGTTGCGTCCTGAGCAATAGAACCGACGAACTAGCTGTTCGCGGCGGTACTCCCGGTCAGAACGCTCCGTCGAGGCGCTCCAGCAGCAGGTCACAGGTGGCCTGCATGGTGCTCACGGCCGGATTCGCCGGTAGGGCCTCCAGCGATCCCTGAGCTTGATCTAGGAAGCCGACGGCCGTGGCCCGGGTGGAGTTGATCGCCTCGTCGGACTGCACCATGTCGCGGGCCCTGTTCCGGGTGGCGGCATCGATCGGTCCCCCCAGCAGGGCCCGGAGCTCATCGCCAGAGGGTCCGACAAGTGCCCGGATGACGGGCAGCGTGTAGGTGCCCTCCACCAGGTCGTTGCCCGCCGGCTTGCCCAACCACTCGTCGGTGGCCACTACGTCCAGGAGGTCGTCGACCACCTGGAAGGCCATGCCGTAGTAGTGGCCAAAGCTGGTGAGTGAGTCGACGACGTCGCGGGGGTGGTCGGCCACGATGGCCCCAATGCGGGCCGCGGTTGCGAGCAGCGAGGCGGTCTTGCCGGTGATGGAGGTCAAGTAGGCCTCCTCGGAACGGTTTACATCGAAGGCATGGCGCAGTTCGCGAACCTGGCCTTCGCACAGCGAGGCGATGGTGGAGGCCAGCAGTCCGGCCACCTCAGGGCCCAGATCTGCCGCGATCTCCGAGGCCCGGGCCAGCAGGTAGTCACCGGCCAAGATGGCTTCGAGGTTGCCCCAGCGGGCGTTTACGCTCTGGACAGTCCGTCGGGTCTCGGCGGCGTCCATGACGTCGTCGTGGTACAGGGACCCCTGGTGGACCAACTCGACGGCCACACCGCCCCGGATGACGTCTGGCGTGGCCGGGCTCGGCTCGGAGTTCAGTACCTGGGCGGCGGTCACGGTCAGGGCCGGTCGTACCCGCTTGCCGCCGGCGTCGATCAGGTGACGGGCGACCTCGGTCAGGAAGGGCTCATCGGATTCGACCACGGTTCGTAGTTCGGCTTCGGTGCGGGCCAGAGCGTCGGCCATCCCGGGTAGGTCCAGAAGGCTGTTCGGAGACACGCCGGTCTCCGATGGGGATACGGAAGCCACCCGGTGAGGATACGGGGCTGTCGGTTCTGGGCGAAACGGGCCGCCCTCCGGGGATACCAGATCCTTTCTGGCAAATGGCCGCCCAAACGCGCCAATGGGCTGTCACGGGTCACCGGTACACTCGAATGGACGGGGGAGACGTCACAAGGCGGTGCAGCGAAGGCGCAGCACCACACATCGCAGGAGGCACCGGAGTTGTTCGAGCGGTTCACCGACAGGGCCCGGAGAGTTGTGGTTCTCGCCCAAGAAGAGGCGCGGCTGCTCAACCACAACTACATCGGCACTGAGCACATCTTGCTGGGGCTGATCCACGAGGGAGAAGGGGTGGCCGCCAAGGGCCTCGAGACACTCGGTATTTCGCTGGAGGCAGTCCGCAGCCAGGTTGAGGAGCTCATCGGCCACGGTGCCAGTTCGCCTAGCGGGCACATCCCGTTTACCCCGCGAGCCAAGAAGGTCCTAGAGCTCTCGCTNCGCGAGGCCCTGCAACTGGGCCACAACTACATCGGCACNGAGCACATCCTNTTGGGNCTNATCCGTGAGGGTGAGGGCGTNGCCGCNCAGGTNCTNGTGAAGCTNGGCGCNGACNTGTCCCGGGTCCGCCAGCAGGTCATTCAGTTGCTCTCGGGTTACGCCGGTTCCGGTCAGGGCGAGTCCCAGGAGAAGGCCGGTGCCACCACTGGTGGCAGCGGNGGCGACTCGGCATCGGGTTCGCTCGTGCTGGACCAGTTCGGACGGAACCTCACCCAGGCCGCCCGTGAAAAGAAGCTTGACCCAGTGATTGGCCGCCAGCGNGAGTCNGAACGGGTCATGCAGGTGCTGTCGCGCCGTACCAAGAACAACCCAGTCCTGATCGGCGAGCCGGGCGTGGGCAANACGGCCATCGTCGAGGGCCTCGCACAGATGATCGCTGGAGATGCTGTTCCGGAGACCATCCGCGACAAGCAGCTCTACACCCTCGACTTGGGCGCCCTGGTGGCTGGGAGCCGCTATCGCGGTGACTTCGAGGAGCGCCTCAAGAAGGTCCTCAAGGAGATAAAGACCCGGGGCGACATCATCCTGTTCATCGATGAGATCCACACTCTNGTCGGGGCNGGTGCNGCCGAGGGCGCNATCGACGCGGCGTCGATCCTNAAGCCGATGNTGGCTCGCGGGGAGCTCCAGACCATTGGTGCCACCACGCTCGATGAGTATCGCAAGCACCTTGAGAAGGACGCTGCTCTCGAGCGTCGGTTCCAGCCCGTGAAGGTCGACGAGCCCACCGTGCCCCACACCATCGAGATCCTCAAGGGCCTACGCGAGCGCTATGAGAGCCACCATCGGGTCACCATTACGGACCAGGCGNTGGTTGCTGCCGCCAATCTGGCCGACCGCTACATCTCGGACCGTCATCTGCCCGACAAGGCCATTGACCTGATTGACGAGGCTGGTTCCCGCATGCGGATCAAGCGCATGGACACCCCTGATGACATGCGCGAGATTGAAACCGACCTGGCCGAGGTGGTGCAGCGCAAGAAGGCTGCGGTGGAATCCCAGGACTTCGAGGAGGCTGGCCGCCTGCGTGACTCAGAAAAGGAGCTCCTCAACCGGAAGGAGGCCAAGGAGTCCGAACTTAAGTCGTCGGGTCAAGACCTTTTCGACGAGGTCGANGAGGAGGCCATCGCNGAGGTGCTCTCGGTNTGGACCGGCATTCCCGTATACAAGCTCACCGAGGAGGAGACCCAGAAGCTCCTCAAGATGGAGGACGAGCTCCATAAGCGGGTTATCGGTCAGGAGGACGCCATCAAGGCGGTCTCACAGGCCATTCGTCGNACCCGGGCTGGACTCAAGGACCCGAAACGCCCGTCAGGGTCNTTCGTCTTCCTGGGCCCATCGGGNGTGGGTAAGACCGAGCTGGCTAAGACCNTGGCCGAGTTCCTGTTCGGNGACGAGCAGGCCCTNGTCGCGCTGGACATGTCGGAGTACATGGAAAAGCACACGGTAAGTCGCCTCGTCGGTTCACCTCCCGGCTACGTGGGCTATGAGGAGGGCGGGCAGCTCACCGAGGCGGTGCGTCGCCGCCCATTCTCCGTGGTGTTGTTCGACGAGGTTGAGAAGGCCCACCCGGATGTCTTCAACACGCTGCTCCAGATCCTGGAGGAGGGTCGATTGACCGACTCNCAGGGNCGCAGCGTCGACTTCCGNAACACAGTTCTCATCATGACTTCCAACCTCGGCACGGCCGACTTGCGNAAGGCCAATCTGGGATTTGCCAAGGCCGACGAGGCCGTTAGTTACGAGCGGATGAAGGCNAAAGTCAACGACGCCCTCAAGGCGCACTTCCGGCCCGAGTTCCTGAACCGCATCGACGACACCATTGTCTTCCACGAGTTGTCCCTCGCCGAGGTGACGCGCATCGTCGACCTGATGGTCGTGAGGGTGGCCACCCAACTGTCGGGCCAGGGNATGGGCCTGGAACTGACAGAGGCGGTCAANCANCACCTGGCAGAGCAGGGCTACGACCCGACGATGGGTGCCCGCCCGTTGCGCCGGGCGCTCCAGCGCCTAGTCGAGGACCCATTGTCTGAGCGTTTGCTTCACAAGGAGTTCTCCGCCGGCGACA
Organism: Acidimicrobiaceae bacterium; assembly: GCA_002714485.1. Classification (GTDB taxonomy): domain Bacteria; phylum Actinomycetota; class Acidimicrobiia; order Acidimicrobiales; family MedAcidi-G1; genus UBA9410. The sequence goes on along the minus strand of PAXM01000020.1, from coordinate 9,276 downwards.
TCGTGGTGGTCGACGTTGAGGATGCTCCCGACGACGATTCCCAAGGGGGCAGGCAGGTGGTCTTCCGGGCCACGGCGGGCTTCGAGCCGCCGACCGTCGAGATGGCGGTCGAGGGCGCCGAGTAGNTCCAACAACCTCGTAGTCCGGTCGGATGCGTCGCGCTCTGGCCGTCGTCGGCCTGCTGCTGGTCGTCCTAGGGGGTTCTGCGTGTCGGGTCGATGCCACGGTCACCGTGGACGTTGCCGACGANGGGACNGGTCTCGTCGAAGTCGTTNTCCAGTTGGACGCGGCGGCNGTCGANGCCATCGGAGGGNTGGACGAACGGGTTCGGGTCGCCGANCTGACCGATGCTGGTTGGACCGTCGACGGTCCTCATCGGGCTACTGGTGGTCCGGCCGGTGCGACCACTGATGGGGCGACCACTGAAGCGACGGGCGCTCAGTTGGCGGTCCGCAAGGCTTTCGAACACCCGGACCGTCTAGGTGCCGTGCTGGCCGAAGTGGTGGGGCCGGCCGCCATCTCCGATGTCCTGCTGGTGCGCCAACGGGAGTTCGCCGAGACGACCTGGAGTCTCGACGGTCGGATCGACCTCTCGGCGGGGCTGAACCTTCTGGCCGACGCCGAGCTAGCGGCTGTTCTCGACGGGCTGCCATTCGCCCGCTCCGACGCCGAACTGGCCGAACTGGCCGGCTGTGGTGATGGGTCTTGCGATCCGGCATCGGCGTTCTCACTCACCCTGGTGGCCATCATGCCGACCGATCCTGATGACGCACCCGCGGAAATGTCTGACTCGTCCGACAATGACCCACTGCTGGGAGGTGAGCCTCCTACCGACTCGTGGACGGTGGTGTTCGGCGATCCGGCGCCCACCTTGTTCCACGCCACCGGAGTGCTCGTCGACGACACTCCCAGAATCTGGCGCACCGTGTCGATCATTGCCGGGGGGCTTTTTATCCTCGTAACCGGTTTCCAGCTGGCGCGCTTAGTGATAGTTCGCCGACGGCGGCGGGTTGCCATGGACGGGTTGACCGCTGGTGGGGACCGCTCAATATCTGTCACCGGTTCTACGAGCGGTGAGACGGCAGGTGCTGAGGCGTCCCGGCCGGCTACTTCGAGTGCCGGCCGGACGCTGCATCTCGTCGTGCTGGGGGGCATTGGTGTGTTGTGGGATCCGGGAAACGATCCCGAGGGTCTCCTAGTGCCCTTCGTGCGCGACCAGGGTGGCGTGGTTGATCCCAGTGAGGTGGCCGACCGGTATCGGGCGGCCAGCCTGGGGCATCTGTCCAGTGGCGAGTTCTGGACCGCTTTAGGGGTTCCTGGGGATGCCGATGTGTTGGATTCGACCTATCTATCGAGGGTTCGGATGCGGGCTGATGTTCTCCCGTTTCTGGATCGTATGGAACAGCGTGGCCTGCCCGTGGCCTGTCTGAGCAACGCTGTGCTGCCGTGGTCTATGCAACTGCGGCAGCGCTTTGGCCTAGACGATCGGGTTGATCCCTGGGTGGTGTCTGGCGGGATTGGGGCTCGTAAGCCCAGTCCGGCCATGTTCGAGGCTCTGCGCCGAATATCGGGGGTGGACTACAACGACATGCTGTTGATCGATTCGGAGCCGATCACCCTGGATGCGGCGCGCAACCTCGGGATGTCCACGGTGCTGCTGCGGGGTAGCGCTCTGGTGCCCGAGGGGTTCTCCCATCCGGTGATCGACGGATTTGCCGGCCTGTTTCGGGCCCGTCCCACTGATCGCGCTTGAGTCTGGGTTTACTTGCCGTCGGGACCGCTACCGGCAGGCCGACCGGGGGAGCATTGTCACAGGTGGTCCGTAGGTTCCGGCCCATGACGAGCCTCAGTGCCGGACCCCGCGTACGCACCTCATTCGAGTGCTCCTCCTGTGGTGCTCCCCATCCCACCTGGGTGGGGCGGTGCGGAACCTGTGGCGACTGGAACGCCCTCGTGGAGATGCCAGTGGTCAGGTCCGGATTGGCGTCCGGCTCGAATCTCGCTCTGGAAGTTGGCGAGGCACGACCCATTTCGGCACTGTCCCCCGACGTATCCGGTGCGGTGCCCACGGGCATTGCCGAGGTCGACAGGGCCTTCGGTGGCGGGCTAGTGCCGGGCTCAGTGACTCTGTTGGGGGGTGAGCCGGGGGTGGGCAAGTCCACTCTGACCCTGCAGTTGGCCGCCGCCCGGGTACGGGCCGGTGGTCGGGTGCTGCTGGTCAGCGCCGAGGAGTCAGCCGCCCAGGTACGGCTGCGGGCCGAGCGCTTGGGTGCCGTCCACGACGGTCTATGGCTAGCCGACGACACCTCGATCGAGGCCATTGTCTCGCACCTCGATGAGCTTCGGCCAGACCTGCTCATCGTGGACTCCGTCCAGACCGTGCACCTAGTTGCCGAGAGTGGGGGGCCTGGATCGATGAGCCAGGTCCGAGCCTCGGCCCAGCGCTTGGTGTCTGAGGCCAAGACTCGATCGTTGGCCACTGTCCTGGTCGGCCACCTCACCAAGGACGGTTCTCTGGCCGGGCCCAAGACCCTCGAGCACGTGGTCGACACGGTGGTCGAGTTGACTGGAGATCGGCATCATGCTCTACGGATGCTGCGGATCGTCAAGCATCGATTCGGCCCGACTGACGAGATCGGCCTGTTCTCCATGGACGCCGCCGGGTTGCAGTCCGTTGTCGACCCCAGCCGCCTGTTTCTGGCCGATCGGGCCACCGACGTGCCCGGCTCGGTGGTCCTGCCAGCGCTGGAGGGGCATAGGCCCCTCATGCTGGAGGTCCAGGCCCTGGTGGTCCGGTCGTCCACTCCTCATCCCCGTCGGTCACCCCAGGGTCTGGACGGGCGTCGTCTGGCCCTGTTACTGGCTGTGCTAGAGCGTCGGGTCGGTATCGATCTCAGCGCTCTGGATGTCTACGCCACGGTGGTCGGAGGAGCCCAGGCCACCGAGCCGGCTGCTGACCTCCCTCTGGCCCTGGCTGTCGTGTCGGCGACAGTGGGCCGACCTCTTGGATCCGACACTGTGGCTCTCGCCGAGGTGGGACTCGGTGGAGAACTGCGTCAGGTCACCAATACCAGTCGACGCCTGTCAGAGGCGGTCCGCCTCGGCTTTCATAGGGCTGTCGTCCCGGCGTCCACGCAGGATCCACCCGACGGCATCGAACTGGTCCGTGCCTCGACCCTGGTCGAGGCGGTGGCCGCCGTCGATCTGCTGGCAGCGGGTGGCACCTGCTAGGAAGGCGCTATGCGCATCGAATTGCCCTCGGGCACAGCCGCCGAACTAGTTCATCCTCCGTCAGGTCCCGCGGGGCGGGGCCTCGTGGTTATCCCCGACGTCATGGGAATGCGTCCCCTCTTCGACGACCTGGTGGCCCGTCTGGCTGCCGAGACGGCCTGGTCGGTGGCGGCTTTCGAGCTCTATCCAGGCCGCGAGCATCTCGAGGTTGCTGACCGGTTGGCAGCCGCCTCCACACTTGACGACGACCGGGTTCTCGGTGATGCCTCCGCTGCCGCCGACGCCACCGGTTCCAACGTTGTATCCATCCTGGGATTCTGCATGGGTGGGATGTACGCCCTCAAGGCGGTGGATGGTGGCCGCTTTGAGCGGTCGTGCCCGTTCTATGGGATGGTCCACGTGCCTGAGGCATGGCGGGGACCCGGACAGGGCGAGCCGTTGGACGCCCTGGCCGCCGGAGATCCGGAGTCCGTGCTGGCCGTGATCGGTACGGCGGACGCATGGACACCACCCGATCACGTCGAGGACCTAGAGGCCGCTGGTGCCACGGTGCTCCGCTATGAGGGCGCTGACCATGGCTTCGTGCACGATGCCTCGCGTCCGGCCCATCGGGCCGACGACGCGGCAGACGCCTGGCGGCGGGTCCTCGATTGGCTGGCCGGCTGACGGGTTCTTCCGGGAGCCGGCTTGGCGCGAGTGGTCTATCGCGAACGGATGGTGAGTTGCTCGCGATTGGTAATTCGGTAGGTGCGGTCGATCTGTTCGATCCACTCCAGCCGGATAAACGAGGCGATGGCCTTGTTGACACGCTCTCGCGACGCCCCGACCATCCCAGCCAGTTCCTCCTGCGTGATGGGCAGCGAGAACTCGTCCTCCTCGCCTGCAAGCTCTAGTAGGCGCTTAGCGGTACGGCCCGTGACGTCCAGGAACACCGAGTCGGCAAGGGCAGCATCCATGGTCCGTAGGCGTCCGGTCAGCATGTCCACAACGCGCCACAGCAAGGTCGGATCGTCCTCGTAGACGGCTCGGACTGGCCCGTAGGGCACAGCGGTGACTACCGAGGCCTCCAGAGCCCGGGCCTCGGCTGAGCGGCCCCGGCCGTCGAACAGGCCCATTTCGCCGAACAGGTCTCCCTCCTCCATGAGGGCCACCATGGACTCGCGACCGTCGATGGACTTGTTGGCGATAGCGATCCGTCCCGACACCACCACGAACAGTTCGTCAGGTACCTCGTTTTCGCGGAACAGCACGTCACCCCGCCGCAGTTCGAGGTCCTGACCGGCGGCCACGATCGCCTTGAGGGCGTCGTCGTCCAACTTGGCGAACAAGGTGGTTTCACTGAAGAGCGTGGTGTCCGGCATGCCGATTAGCCATGCTAGTGAGATGGGACTGACCCCACTGGCATCGACAATAGTGCCGGCACCTGCTTTGGTTCAGGTCCGCTACCCGGGATCGGCCCTATGAACGTCTGGACAATCGTGGTGGCTGCTGGTCATGGTGAACGTTTTGGTGGCGACAAGCAGGCTGCCGACCTAGGTGGGAGACCGGTGGTGGCCCACAGCGTGGCCGCGGCGACTGGGGTCTCCGACGGCGTGGTCGTGGTAGTCGCTCCCGAGCGACTGGCTGCCGTCGAGGCGCTGATGGTAGGCGTCGAGGGAGTGGTCTTGGTGGTGACCGGTGGCGCCACCCGTNCCGCATCGGTACGGGCCGGGTTGACTGCGGTACCCGACGATGCCGAGGTGGTGCTGGTCCACGACGGGGCCCGGCCGCTGGCCGGNAGCGACCTGTTTGCCCGGGTGGTGGCCGCCGTGCGGGANGGAGCCGATGCCGTGGTNCCAGGGATACCGGTGNCCGANTCTCTGCGNGANGTAGAGGGCGGCGTGGTGGATCGTGACGNCGTGCTGGCCGTGCAGACGCCGCAGGGATTCCCCGCCGACCGNCTCCGGGCTGCCCACGCCTNTGGGGCCGATGCCAGCGACGACGCCACNCTGGTGGAGGCNGATGGTGGCACAGTGGTGGTCGTGGANGGTGACCCGGCGAACCTCAAGATCACCCGGCCGGTTGACNTGGCCCTGGCCGCAGCGGCNCTCNGNTCGTNCGACCGGGAAAGNGCTTCAGATGGCTGAGNCNCCGACGNTTCCGGACNTGCGGGTCGGACAGGGCTTCGACGTCCATCCGTTCAGCGANGACCCNGACCGACCCATGGTGCTGGGTGGCGTCGTGTTNGACGGTCCCGGGTTGGTNGGTCATAGCGACGCCGATGNNGTGGCCCATGCGGTGACCGATGCNNTGCTNGGGGCCGCCGGCCTNGGCGACATCGGCCAGCGCTATCCCGACACCGATGAGGCCTTCGCCGGTGCCGATTCCATGGCCCTGNTNGCTGATGCTGCGGCCACGGTNGNCTCCGAGGGCTGGACGGTGGCCAACGTGGACTGCACGGTGATCCTCGAGGCCCCAAAGTTGNCTCCCCGCCAGGACGAGATGCAGGCTGTTCTGACCACAGCGGTAGGTGGGCCGGTGACCGTCAAGGGCAAGCGAGCCGAAGGCCTCGGTGCCCTCGGCCGACAGGAGGGCGTGGCCTGTTTTGCCGTGGCCCTGTTGCTGCGACACGAGGGGTTGCCGCAGACGGAGCAATCTGAGGGAGATGGGCNGTGAGTGGACCCCGGGCCAGTGGGGGACCTCGGAAGGGCGGCCAGCGTAGGACCGGTTCCCAGAAGGCCGGTTCCCGACGCGGCGGCCCCCAGAACGTCGGCAAGGGCAACCGGGGAGCGGCTCGTGCNGNNCCGCNGCCNCGCCGTTCGGCNACTGGTCGACCCAANAAGCNNGGGNGCGGTCCCGGTCGGGGTCGGGGATCTGGCCAGCGGGGCACNTCGCCGTTGGGCAACCGCGACGACCGGGACNGTAACAAGGGCCTTGGCGGCGACCAGGTGGAGGGTCGTCAGGCCGTTCGNGAGNTGCTNCTGGCCGGGACCCGCCGGACCCGNGAAGTGGTGCTGGCNGGGGACCTCGACGCGGCNCCCATNCTTGATGACATCATCGANCTGGCNGACGAGGCCAANGTCACCATNCGCGAGGTGAATCGCAACCGGTTTGAGAACATGGCTCGAACCGAGGCTCCCCAAGGGGTGCTGGCNNTGGCTCAGCCGTTGCACGAGTACGAGTTCGAGGATCTACTCCAGCCGGATGCCAANGGTCGTGANCCGTTTCTGCTCCTGCTGGACGGGGTGACCGANCCCGGCAANCTGNGGGCCATANTGCGGTCGGCCGAGTGTGCCGGGGTGACCGGGGTGGTCCTGCCGCACCACCGAGCCGCCGGGGTGACGGCCACGGTGACCAAGTCCGCTGCTGGGGCCATCGAGCACCTGCGGATGACCCGGGTGGGAGGCCTACCCAAGGCCCTAGCCCGCATGGCTGAAGAGGGAGTGTGGTCCGTCGGTCTGGATGCTGGTGGCGACGCACCCATCCACCAACTTACGGTGGCCGACCAGCCGGTGGCCCTCGTCATGGGCGCCGAGGGGACTGGCCTGTCCCGCCTGGTGCGGGAGCGGTGCGACACCATTGCCCATATCCCGCTGGCTGGGGTGCTGGGCTCGCTGAACGTCTCGGCGGCTGCCGCCGTTGCCCTCTTCGAGGTGGCCCGCTGTCGCACCTGAGCTCGGCAGACGGCCGGACGGCCTAGGTCGCAGCGGGCCCGGGGCGTCTGTGCCCGCGGGCCCGCGACCTGTGACCGTGGTCAGGCTGTCGCGCCCGTCCTGCGGAACATGATGATGCTGGATAGCAGTAGCCAGATAGCGAACACCAGGAAGCCGATGAAGGAGATCGGGTGGGGGATCACGAGGATGAGAGCCGTCCCGTAGCCGATCCAGGCCAGCCACGAGGGAATGAGGCCCGTCTGCTTTGCTGAGGCGCTCACGCCGACCGTGATGAGGACCATGCCGAAAAGGAAGGGCACCCACAGGTACTGGAGCATGGCGCTGACCGCCACCACTGCAGCAGTGGGCATGTGCTCGGCAGCGTCGAGGAGGGCCAACCGGGAAGCGGCGTCCACGGCGATGCCGACGGCGATCAAAACGGTGCCTACGGCAACGGCGGGAGTCAGGAGGGTCACCCCTCGTTCCCGGAGGGCGTTGCTGGTCCAGAGCCCCCAGAGCAGCATGAGGATCCCCACGATGATCCCCACCCACATGGCGAACCAGGCCCCATCGCCCATGTCCACCCAGTGGGCGACGACCTGCTCGGTGGTCTTCTCGGATACATCCGGTGGATCGCCCTCGATGGCCATCATGACGATTATGCCGATGATCGAAACGGCCCCGAATAGGGCGCCGAAGCGTTCGATGAAGCGTTGCAAGGGAGACTCCTCCCGCCGGTGGCAGGGTCCGTTCCCCGCCGGAGCAGCGAGCATCGCACGGATTTGACAGGATTGCGGGAACTTGAGCCCGAGGTCGGATTCGAACCGACGACCTGACGCTTACAAGGCGCCTGCTCTGACCAACTGAGCTACCCGGGCGGGATGGTGGGTCGGTCCGAAACCGACCCGCTGTTTCGACTGAGGTTACTGAGGTCGCTCCAGCAGAGGTCGGGCAACCCCGCTGATCGGCCACAAATTGGCAGCCAGAGTCCAGCGCTGCGGACTGGGCACCCAGTCGCTAGGGCTGCTGCGAGCGCTACTGGTCACTTATAGCTTGCAGCTCCGACGCTCAGGACATCGACCAAGCCCACGGCTACTTCGTCGCCGGGAGGCTGGCATCAAAGGGGATTGCCCGACCCGGCAGCTGGGGGTACTTGAACAAGACCCTCGGTTGGACGATCATCAAGGCATGGCATTGACGCAGCGAGATCGGGACATCCTGGACTTCGAACGGTCCTGGTGGACGTCTACCTCACCCAAGGACGTCCAGATCCGAGAGCGGTTCGAACTCTCGACCACCCGCTACCACCAGGTCCTCAACGAGATGCTCGACACTGAGGAGGCCATGGCCTATGACCCGCTGGTCGTGCGGCGCCTCCACCGGCAACGGGATCGTCGCCGTCGGGCCCGTCTCGAGCCCAAGGTGATCGAGGAGGACGGCACCCGATGAACGCCCGCCGCCGCGGCGGGCTCGGGCCGAGCAATGCCGCAGCGGCCCCTCGGGCCTTTCTACTGATCGCCGTCGCCGTCGTCATCGGTCTGGTCCTGCTCTGGAAGGGTCTCGATTCCACCCCCGGCACTGTGGCTCCCGCCGAAGCCCCGGTTGTCGCCGAGAAGTCGACTGACGAGTCCCCTGTCGACCAGGGGAGCGACACTTCCGCCGATGAGACGTCGGCTGCCGCTGTAGACACCTCGTCTGACCAGCCAGCCACCACCGAAGCGCCCGCGCCGACCACCACCGAGGACCCCTTTCCGAAGCCCACCTATGCCCCCAACGAGGTGAAGGTGCTGGTAGCCAATGGCTCAGGCGTGTCGGGCGCCGCAGGCAAGGTCACTGACATGCTCACCCCGCTCGGCTGGGCTATGGAGTCCCCGGCCAACGCTGACAAGAGTTCGATCAGCGGGATTTACTACAAGACCGGCTACGCCCACAACGCCCGGCTCATCCAGGACCACTTTGGCGAGGACCCGAGCATCCTCTCGCAGTTCCCGTCCGGTGGTCTGGCGGTGCCCGATAGGTCTCTAGATCGGGTGGAGAACGCCCACATCGTCATCATCCTCGGGTCCGACCTGGCCATCCAGGGCGGCTGACCCTCTGGTCGGCCCGTCGGCCGGATGGGGGGTCCCGGGGTGTGCGTGGTTCTCAGATGAAGTTGGTCGCCGCCCCCGACAAATTCCGGGGTACAGCCACGGCCCGTGAGATGGCCGCGGCCATTGGACGGGCGGCTGCCACCGCTGGTGTCGATTGCATCGAAGTACCCATGGCCGATGGCGGGGAGGGCCTGCTCGACGTGCTGGGTGGCCCCGACCGTTCCACGGTGGTCACAGGCCCGTTAGGCGATCCCGTAGAGGCCGGCTGGCGTCTCGACCGAGGCACAGCAGTCATCGAGATGGCCCGGGTGGCCGGTCTGGAG
>PAXM01000019.1 GCA_002714485.1 Acidimicrobiaceae bacterium | reverse complement strand
GCGTGCGCGAGGCCGTGCTTACCATGCGGAAGTTCGGGGTCTCCCAGTTGCCTGTGGCTAAGGGTGAGATGCCGGTGGCCGCAGCGGAAGTGGTTGGCGCCGTCTCCGAACTTTGGCTCATGAACAGGGCCTACGAACACGATGATCTCTTAGATATGCAGATCGAGGACGTCATGCAGTCGCCTCTGCCCACGATCGGCATTGGCGAACCGGTTGACCGGGCAGTCGGGATGCTCGAGAGCGCGCCAGCGCTGCTCGTGATCGACGGTGGTCGACCTCGGACCGTCATTTCCAGAACAGATGTGCTCGAGTATCTGTCACCTGAGGATCTCTGACATGTCTGGTGGTGAGCCCCTCCTCTCCGGCTTCGAGGACCCAGAAGAGTACGGATTTGAAACTCGGGCAATCCGTGCTGGGCAACCTCACGATTCGCGTACCGGAGGCGTTGTCACCGCTATCGCCCTCTCAACGACATTCGCCCAAGACGGCATTGGTGAACCTCGCTTTGGCTACGAGTATGCGCGTACCGGCAATCCCACCCGACATGCCTACGAACAGTGCATAGCGAGCCTTGAAGGAGGGAGCGACGGTTTCGCATTCGCCAGTGGTTTGGCCGCGGAAGATGCACTACTGCGTTACCTCGAACCCGGCGACAACCTCCTGCTCGGTGACGACGCATACGGCGGTACGTTCCGACTAATAGACAAGGTTCATGGTCGTGGTGGGCTGCAGAGCAGTGCTGTTGACCTGACAGATCCTGAGTCAATTCACAACGCCTGGACGCCGTCGACTCGAATGGTGTGGTTTGAAACACCTACGAACCCGTTGCTAACGATCATCGACATCGAACAGGTTTGCGCCGTGGTCCACGAACTAGGTGGCCTGGTGGTCGTAGACAACACCTTCGCGACTCCCTACCTCCAGCAGCCGATCAGCCTTGGCGCTGACGCTGTAGTGCATTCAGCGACCAAGTATCTGGGCGGTCATAGCGACGTTGTCGGTGGTGTAGTTGTGACGAGCCACGAGGGACTAGCCGAACATGTCGGTTTCGTCCAGAACGCCGTCGGTGCTGTCGCCGGACCGTTCGATTCGTATCTGGTACTGCGTGGCATGAAGACCCTTGCTGTTCGCATGGATCGTCATTGCGGGAACGCTGCGACGATCGTTGACCTGCTCAGCGGGCATAACCGGGTCTCCAAGGTGCTCTACCCGGGCCTTAAAGACCATCCGGGCCACGATGTAGCTGTGAGGCAGATGTCGAATTTTGGCGGAATGGTGTCGTTCCGCCTGACCGGCGGCCGAGAGGCGGCCGAAAAGCTTGCTATGTCGACCCGGGTATTTACGCTCGCCGAATCACTGGGTGCTGTCGAGTCGTTGATAGAACACCCTGGGGTAATGACCCATGCGTCGGCTGCTGGATCCGCCTTGGAGGTCCCAGACGACCTAATCCGGGTATCGGTAGGCATCGAATCCGTCGCGGATCTTGTCGCTGACCTGGAACGCGCTCTGGCCACCGTGTGAGAACTCTGCAGGAACTGGTGTAAAGGGGACACCCCGGCATGACGTACGCAGGCAACCGGCGAATCATCGACGTCGACAGCTACCTCTTCGAACCGGAAATGGGTGGTAGATCAACCTGAGTTGATGCAGTCACTTGAGGAATTGCGGGGCAAGCGGTTGGGTTGTTGGTGCGCACCAAAGGCCTGTCACGGCGACGCACTGGTCGAGCTCCTCGATGGTCCTAGTCGTGCATGAAGCCGGTTAAGGGACGCCCCGCAACGGAAGTGATCGGACGTCCACCGAGGGGACCAACTGGCTGTAGGGACACGACCACCAGTCGCAGTGGTGTGCTAAGACGAGGGCGATACCGTCCACCGGCTGAACTTCTCAACAGCCGTTGAGTCCGTTCTACCCCTCATCGCCCGAAGGGCTCGCGGATGATCGCTACGGATCCGCAGGGGATATGCGAGTCTGCCGTAACCGAAACGGCGGTCAAAAGGGGACTCCATGAACGGTCCACACGTGAACGAACACGGTGTTGAGATGACATCGAGGCGAATCTTCGCCTGGGATGAACTCGACGGAGTCCGCTGGGACGACGAGGGCGTGGAGGGGCAGATCATCACGGGTGAACACATGCACCTCATCCGGGCCGTCTACCCGCCAGGGGCCGTCTACGAGATACACAGCCATCCCCACGAGCAGTTCAGCCTGCTCTTGGAGGGCCAACTACGCCTGACGGTGGGTAACGAGACACGAGACATCGGCCCCGGAGATGGGTGGTATGCGCCAGGCGGGGTCCCTCATGGCGGCCTAGTCCTGGGCGGCTATCCGGCAGTGTTCATCGACGTCTACTCGCCGGCAACCACCTGGATCATGGGGGAGTTGGCCTCCGCTCGACCGGTTCCTGCGGTCGGGCGTGGTTAGCTGGGGAGGCCGAGCAGGCCACGGAGGCGGGTCCGTCCGGTAGTCAATCCATCGAGACGGCATTCGACGTAGGAGACGCCGTAAAGAGCAGCGGTGGACATGGTTAGAGCACCGAATACGTCCAATGGCCAGTGTTCCAGGTCGCTGATACGGGTCCATGCGGTGACCGCGACCAAAGCAACGGCGAGCACGGTGAGCCGTCTAACCACGACTGGTGACGAGTGGCGCCGGGCTAGTAGGGCCACAGTCCCGAGGACGAGCACCGTAAACACGACGTGCCCGCTCGGATAGCCGCCGTTCCCGAAATGATGGTCCGTCCAGGAGCCGGTTGCCGTAGGGCGCGGCCGCTCGACGATGTCGCCAATACGAGTCAGGGCGGTGAAGGCACCGGCAAGGCCGAGGACGGTGGCAGAATGGCGACCCCAGCGCCACCAGGTGGTCAGAAAGATGCCTGCGAACACCAGGGGGGCCGTGAGGTCAGTTACCAAAGGGTCGAGCGCGGCGCCCATCATGTCGACTGGTGTTGGTGAGTTGCGATGCATCCACAAGGTCAGGTCGCGCTCCCCGGGGAACGGCCCATTTCCGCGGGCGGCCAATGTGAACGCCACGGAGGCGACAACGAGGAGAACTGGCGCTGGCCAGATGACTCGTGCCCTCGTTGTCGAAGCAGGCTCCTCGTCCATCGCCCGCACGACATCCTTTCTAGGCGCCCCCTGGCCCACCGCTACCGATCGACATAGTGGATCGTAGGCCGCTAACAGTTGATTGTCCGGATCTAATGTCCAGCGAATGAAGCCCACACCTGGCCATCCCACCCCGCCCGACGCCTCCCGACGGTCCGACGTGCCGATGGTGGTCTGTTATCCACCGGAGGCCATCCCGCCGTTAGATGCCGCAGTGGTTACCGCCGCGCGAGTCTCGATGATCAAGGTGGATGAGGTGTTTGTGCCGGCCCGGGAGGCCGTCACCTTCGAAGTGCCGGGTGGTGCGATCTTCCGCATCGTCAGCGTCGAGGGTCCCCAGGTGGGTGACCTGAACCTGTTCCACGCGCATGATTTGACCGAGCACTTCTGGTCGGGCAAGACCCGGGCGATGCACGGCACCCATGTCTCGACCGGCGACCGGGTATGGAGCACCGTGCCCCACCTGCGACCGTTGGCCACTATCACCGACGACACTTTGGACTGGTACGGGTACGACGCCGACGGGGGAGGGGTCCATGACGTCATAGGCACACGGTGTGATCCGTACACCCAGCACCTCCTGACCGGCACCGATTACCACCACTGCTGCCACTCCAACCTGACCAGAGCCGTAGCCGGGCACACCGGCCGTCCTGAGCGGGAGGTGGAACTTCTGATACACGACGTGATGAATGTGTTCATGTGCACCGGCTTCACACGCGACACCCACCAGTACTTCATGAAGGCGAGTCCGGTCCGACCGGGGGACCACCTGGAGTTCCTGGCAGAAGTTGATCTACTGGGGGCTCTCTCGGCTTGTCCGGGTGGTGATTGTGGAGACGAGCACTCCTCGGACGTCGCGGCCTGTCACCCGTTGGTGGTGGAGATTTACGAGACGTCGCAGGTCGAGGGGTGGGAGTCAGCGACGGCCTCCGGGTATCGCTGGCCGACCTGACCGCGAAATGCGGCGGAGTGGGTGGTGGGAAGTACCTGGATCGATGTGAGGGCATTGCTTCTTCCAGACCGTCATCTGAGGTTTCTGCACTACCGGCGTCCACCGGTAGTGCACTCGATCTGAGGACTTTGCCGGGGAGTTGTTTCAGGCGCGTACGAAGGCGCCGAGAGTCTCCACGTGTGACGTGTCGGGAAACAGGTCGANTANCACGANGCGAACCAACTTCATGCCGCCGGCGACCAGNAGGGCTGNATCNCGGGCGAATGCAGAGTGGTCGCAGCCCACTAGCACGAACAGGTCTGGTTNACAGCCAAGCAGGGTNCGGGTGCCATNACGACCTAGGCCAACTCGGGCAGGATCGGCGACCACGACGNTNGCTGGGGTAGGGCGCCANCGTTCCACAGNCGAAGGGANGANCNGGGCAGTNCCNGCCTTNATCTGGTCCTNCAGATTGACNTTGGCGTCGGCCAGAGAATCCNTACTCCGTTCNACTGCAGTGACTNTCCGGTTCCTGCCTACCGTTCCGGCGAAGATTCCTATNCCGGCGTANGCATCAACCATCAGGTCNGAGATCCCTCGTTTCGGCGCNANGTCGGCCACCATGGCGTCGACCACCTCAACCAAGGCATCAACGCCGGCAGGCCGGTTCTGAAAGAATGATCGGGCTGAAATCCGCCACCGCCGGCCGGCCGCCTCCTCGTAGATCCACGCCCGNANCCCNGCANCNAGTTCCTCGATGGACACAACNAGGACGTCGTCGGGGACTTCGACATCTTCGGGGTTACCTCCGTCTAGAACCACCAGGCGGTCGCCAGTCCGGNTACCCACTCGGATTGTCACCTCGGTGGCNTCGCCGAACCGCCCATCCAAAAGAAGTTCCTCGGCGGCCGGATCGATGGCGGTGCACGACCTGGGAACCACGACCTCGTGGGAACCACCTGCCCGGTAGCCGGCCTGACCACCCNGTACGGCAGCCCTCACTGTCGTCCGACCAGTGTCGCCGGCGAGGGTGCGGAGCGTGGCCTTTGGGAACGAGACGTTGGCCCGTCGCAGTTGGTCTGCAACCATGCCGGCCTTCATGGAAGCCTGGTGATCACGATCGACGTGCAGTAGGTCGCAGCCGCCACAGCCCTGAATCCTGTGGCGGCAAGAGATTTCCACGCGGTGAGGTGACGCCTCGANGATCNNTTGCAGACGGGCTCGGGACCAGCGCTTTTCTTTGCGGANGACAGACGCCTCGACGACCTCTCCCGGGAGCGCGCCCTCCACAAACACCACTCGGCCGTCCTGGGCCCGGGCGATACCAGCACCGTCGCGGGCCGTATCCGTCACCTCCAGTTTCACGCCGAGGACGGTAACCGCGGATGCACTCCCGGCCGTTCAGCTCGAATTTTTGACGTGCTGGCATCTACCGGCAGTTCCAGACCGTTATGGCGACTGNGTGTGCCCCATGAGCCACTATCCGATCTGGCGGGATGGACGAAAGTGTGGTGCGATTGGAAGGCGTCGGCGACCGTTGGCGTTCCGGCGGAAGGAGATCAACGAAATGCCGCACTATCTGATCCAGGGTTCATACACGGCCGAAGGGTGTCAGGGTCTAATTGCCGAAGGGGCGACTGTGAGGTTGGAAGAGGCGTCTTCCCTGATCGCCGCCTTGGGGGGCACACTGGAGTCGATGTACTACGTCTGGGGAACCGATGACGTAATCGGTGTCTGTGAGATGCCAGATGACGCATCGGCTGCGGCGGCCAGTCTGGCTGTCTCGAGCAGCGGGAAGGTCGNAGTACAGATTACGCCTCTGATCCCTGCCGGCGACATCGATGTGGCGGCCGCTAAGGCCCGTGAGGTGACCTACCGGGCACCCGGAACCTGAGAGGCCGNTCATGGTGCCGTCAGGCGGAGGGCCGCCGGACCGTCAGCTGGACGCGACAGGAGGAGGGAGATGATCCGGTTCGCCGCCAACCTCGGGTTTCTGTGGGCCGATCGCCCTCTGCCGGATGCCATTGTCGCTGCGGCAGCAGCGGGCTTCGACGCCGTGGAGTGTCACATGCCCTACGACTACGAACCGTCTGCGGTAGCCGATGCCCTTTCAGCCACCGGGATGGTCATGCTGGGTCTCAATACAGACCATTCCGGCCCTGAGTTCGGACTGGCGGCCGTGGTGGGTCGGGAAACCGAAGCCCGCGAACACCTGGATCAGGCAATGNCGTATTCGATGGCCATTGGATGTCCAACTGTGCACGTCATGGCCGGCCGGACCGACGGTGGAGCGGCGGCCGAGGGCATATACCGGGAAGCACTGGCCAACGCGGCGGAAAAGGCTGCCGTCCACGACTTGACTCTCCTGATCGAACCCATTACCCACAGCGCCGTCGACGGCTATCACCTGCGAACCGTGGACCATGCGATCGGAACCCTCGATGCCCTCGCGGCTGCGGGGGTACCAGATCGGATTCGCGTGATTGTCGATGTGTTCCACGTCGCCGATGTGGAACACGACGTGCTGAACGCCGTTTGGCGCCTAGGTGATTACCTCGGTCACGTGCAGATCGCCGCCTACCCGGATCGGGGGGAACCTGACCGAGGAGAGGTCGACATATCAACCCTGGTGCCGGCCATTATGGACGCTGGATACCAGGGAGCCTTTGGAGCTGAGTATCGGCCTCGGGGCGATCTGGAGGCGGGCCTGTCCTGGTTGGAACCTTGGCATCGTGCTCGCGGAGAGACTGTGGAACCCCAGGAGGGCCGAACATGAAACGGATCGCCGTGGTGACCGGTGGGGGCCGGGGCATCGGTCGAGCCGCTGCCGAGGCACTCTCTGCAGATGGTTGGACCGTTGTGGTGTGTGGTCGCACCGCCGAAGTCCTAGAAGAGACCACGGCCTCGTTGGCCGGTGACGGCTTGCCCGTGGTCGCCGATGTGGCTGATGTGGCCGACGTTGAGCGACTGTTCGATACCACGGTGGAACATTTCGGTCGGGTCGACCTCTTGTTCAACAATGCGGGGATTACAGCGCGACCGGTTCCAGTGGACGAGCTCCCTGTCGATGTATGGGACCGCGTGATGGCCGTGAATCTCCGCGGATCGTTCTTGTGTGCCCGAGCGGCCTTCGGGCGGATGCGGTGTCAGGACCCCACCGGTGGCCGCATCATCAACAACGGATCAGTTTCAGCGACCACGCCGCGACCGTTCTCGGCGCCCTACACATCCTCAAAGCACGCCATCACCGGGCTGACAAAGTCCCTGGCGCTGGATGGCAGGGACCTAGGTATCACCTGCGGACAGATCGACATCGGCAACGCGGCTTCCGAGATGGTCGTCCAGATGGCCAGCGGGATTCTCCAGCCCGATGGCTCGGTGCAGGCCGAGGCCACCATGGATGTAGCTCATGTGGGCGCGGCGGTTGTCCACATGGCGAGTCTCCCACCGGACGCCAACGTGCTGTCGATGACGGTGATGGCCAACCGGATGCCGTTCGTCGGTCGGGGTTGACTGGAGCGAAGCGGCATGGTGCTTCATCTCCCGTTCCGGGCGGGACGACTCCATTTGAATCATCGGATCGTGATGGCGCCTCTAACGCGCTGTCGAGCCCATCCGGAGACCTTGGCACCTACGTCGGGTACCGCTGCCTACTACCGGGAGCGGGCCACCGGCGGAGGTCTACTGGTGACCGAGGCGATCCACGTGTCAGCTGAAGGCACTCCGGTGTGGGACATCTACGACAGTGTGCGGATCAACGGTGGACACGTGACCGGCCTATGGACCGACGAGCAGGAGCGTTGCTGGTCGGTGGTGGTTGATGCCGTACATGACCGGGGGGGCAGGATCTCGTGCCAGCTTCTGCATGCCGGCCGTGTCGCTCAACCGGGAATCGCCAGGCACCCACTGGTGGCCGACTCTGGGCTGCCTGTGCCGACCGTGTCCTCATCGGCCAAACCGTTGTCCGCCGATGCGGGAGCCGGCGACTACGGCTGGGACGACACCGCAGTGATACCCCGTGCATTGGACACCAGCGAGATCGGCCGGGTGGTCGATGACTATCGGGCAGCCGCTGCTCGGGCGGTCCGAGCGGGCTTCGATGCCGTGGAGATCCACGGTGCCCATGGTTACCTGATCGATCAGTTTCTGTGCGACGGGGTAAATCAGCGGGCTGACTGCTACGGCGGATCGATGGAAAATCGATGTCGATTCCTGTTCGAGGTGGTGGATGCCGTCGTCGCCGAGGTGGGTGACGGTCGGGTGGGTGTCCGGCTCTCGCCGTTGATCTCTCAAGGTGACCCTGCTTTCGGGCACGCTTTCTTCGGCGCTACGTGTACTGATCCTGAGGTGACCTACGGCCACGCGGTGTCTGGCCTCAATGAGCGGCCATTGGCCTATCTGCTGCTGACAGAGCCCAGGGTGGGTGGCTTGCTCGGGGGCCCCGACGACCCTCTTCCGCCGTTGCGAAATTCCCGATATCGAGAGATATACAGCGGGGCGCTGATCGGTGCTGGTGGTTTCTCTCCGGCTTCGGCGGCCTTGGCCGTCGAGTCAGGGGCCTATGACGCGATCGCCTTCGGGCGCTGGTTCCTGGCCAACCCCGATTTCGTTGATCGAATCGCCCAGGGTCTGCCTCTCAACGTTTATGACCGTTCCACGTTCTACGGTCTCGGTCCGGACGGGGGCGAGGATCCCGGGTACCTCGACTATCCCACCTGGGAAATGATCCAGGGTGGTGTCCCCAGCCGCTACTCCCTTGTAGCTCAGGAGCAGATCGGGGTGCGTCTCCCAGCGGCATCAAGGTGCGAGGCGAGTGCGGTCGACCGACAGTGAGAGCACGTCGGGTCGGCTGTAGTGACCGGTCGGATCGAAGTTCTGGCGCTGGCGCGCCACCTCATTGAGGTCTAGGTCGGCCCAGACGATGCCGATCTCATCCCTCACCGGTTCGACGACCCATCGACCGTCCGGTCCGGCGATGCAGGTCCCGCCGTTGTGGAATGTCTCACCGTCGGGCAGTTGGTTCCGGAAGGGAAAGTCCTCGGGGAGGTCATCGGAACGGTAGGGGGCGCCCACGCTGACCACGAACATGCGTCCCTCCTTGGCAATGAATCGGGTGATGTCCTCGGTGAGTCCGACCGAGCCCGGCCACGCAGCCACGTGCACCTGCGAGCCGGTGGCATACATGGCTGTTCGGGCCATGGGCATCCAGTTCTCCCAGCAGTTGAGGCCGGTCATGCGTACGCCGGCGTGGTCGTGGGCCACCAGGCCGGCTCCGTCGCCGTCTGCCCACACCAGTCGCTCACCGTAGGTGGGCTTGAGTTTGCGGTGGACACTTACGACGCCCATCTCGGGGTCGATGGCCACCAGCGAGCAGTAGACCGATCCGCCCGAAGCGGCGCGTTCCACCACACCCACATAGGTGAAGGCGCGGGCCTCCCGTACGGCAGTAACCACCTGGCCGAATTCGGATCCGTTTACGTCAACAGCTTGGTCCAGATAGCGGGCGAAGGCCTCCTGTTGCTGTGGGTCCTCCCAGGCCGAGCCATTGGTCCGGTCCAGCCAGTTCGGGTAGCCNGATATGAANACCTCAGGAAAGGCGATCAGGTCAGCACCACCNNCCCCTGCTTCGGTAATGCGTTNAACCACCCGTTCCGTGGTGGCTNCCCGGTTNAGGTAGACGGGCGTGTCCTGNACGGCAGCGATTCGCATGGTGGATGACCCTTCTGGTCGGAAACGCCTGATTCAGGCGACTGGTACGGCGACGCGGTCTGGNGCATCGAAGGTCATNACTCCGTCGTCNATGGCTCCTCGACGGATCATNTTGACGTCTCGCCGGTAGTCCTGTGGGTTGAGCCAGGGNGCGTGGTCGCCTTGACGGGGNANGAGGTGCATGGTCCGGGTCATGTAACCGGCCGGNAAGTCGTCGATCCATGGCCGCTCNGGCATGTNNGCATCCTNNGGNCGNAGACGGGGAGTGCANCGGGTGGCCCCGACGGCGGCCATGTGGTTCAGCAGGCGACACACGTACTCCGAGGTGAGNTCGGCNTTCAGAGTCCACGAGGCGTTCACGTATCCGAAGGTGGACACCAGATTGGGGACGTTTGAATAGCCGAGGCCCCGGTAGGTCCAGGTGTCGGNGAAGTTCAAAGGCTGGTCGTCGATCACGAAGTCCATCTCGCCCAGAGTGACCAGGTTCAGTCCGGTNGCCGTCACGATGATGTNGGCTTCCAGTTCNTCACCCGACTGCAGTNGNACGCCCGTCTCGGTGAAGGTGTCGATGTNNTCAGTCACCATCGAAGCCCTACCCGCCCGGATAACCCGGAAAAGGTCNCCGTCGGGGATGAGNCACAACCGCTGGTCCCANGGGTTATAGGTAGGGGTGAAGTGGGTGTCGACGTCGTAGTCGGGACCNAGCCCGTCTCTGACNCCGGCGAGCAGGAATTGCTTCACCTTCTCCGGCTCGGTGCGGGTCTTTCGGTAGACGAGGCCCTGCCGGAACACGTTNTTGCGNCGGACGANNGCGTAGGCCAGCTTGGCGGGCAGGAAGCGCTGGAGNCGGTTGGCGANGGCNTCCGTAGCNGGCCGGGACACCACATAGGTGGGGGAGCGCTGCACCATCGTGATATGGGCGGTGTCGTCGGCCATTGCNGGCACCAGNGTCATCGCCGTGGCCCCCGAGCCGATCACCACGACGCGTTTGCCTGNGTAGTCGAGGTCCTNNGGCCAGTCNTGAGGGTGCACGATGGTTCCTTTGAACCGCTCCCGACCCCGGAACTCAGGAGTGAAGCCTTCCCGGTAGCTGTAGTAGCCGGAGCACATGAACAGGAACCCACAGGTCAGGGTGACNGGGATGGAGGCGCCTGAGNCNGGATCGGTNTGGGTGGCCGTCACCGTCCAACGGGCGCGTTCNCTCGACCATTCGGCGCTTNCCACCCGATGGCCGAATCGAATGTGGTCGATCAGGTCGTGTTCNGNCACCGTCTCGCGTAGATAGTCGAGGATGACCGGCCCATCGGCGATTGAACGTTCGTGCCTCCACGGCTTGAATCGGAAACCGAGGGTGTGCATATCGCTGTCGGATCGCACTCCCGGATACCGGAACAGGTCCCAGGTGCCACCGATATCGGGGCGGCCCTCGAGGATGGCGAACGATGTGTCTGGGCAGCGGTCTTGTAGATGGACGGCGCCGCCGATGCCGGAGATTCCTGCCCCCACGATCAGGACGTCGTGGTGCTCGTATTCCACCATGGGCCGGACAATAGGAAAGCTGTGGGACGGGTGGGGAACCGGGCTCGACACCAGATCCAACCTGGTGTGTTCGGATCGGCATCAGATTGCCTGTCGGGTTGGTGCCGTTCGACTCTTCGGAGCGGTTACCCGAGGACTAGGCTGGACAGCCGTCCAGTTCGACGGATGAGGTGATCCTCGCCATGGCAGAACCGAGGACCGTCAGCGGCACCCAGGAGCAGATTCTGGACGCTGTCCTGTCTCGTTGAGGGAGGTATTGCCGGGGTGACCATGCGGGNCGTGGCAACCGAAGCGGATGTGTCCCTGGGGCTGCTCAACTATCACTTCTCGGGCAAGCAGGCCCTAATTGGCGCGGCGTTACAGGTGGCCTGTGATCGCCTTCTGGTCGAGTCCATGGTTTCCATAGATGGGGTGACAGGTGCTGACGAGCGGGTAAGGACGTTTATCCGGGGGACGATGGCCGAAGAATTCTTGTCGTCGGAGAACCGTCGGCTCCGGCTAGTTATTTGGGCGGCGGGCCGGCTAGACCCGGAGATCGGCAAGACCGATCTGAAGTTTTACTGCGAGTACGTGGACCGGATGACTGAAATGATTTTGCAGGCCCGTCCCGAACTCTCCGCGACCGGAGCACGAGAACGAGCTGTCGACGTGTCACTCACCCAGAATGGGCTTTGGCTCAACTGGGCCCGTTTCGGGGACCGGGAGGCGCTGGAGCGCGGCCTGCAACGCTGCGAGGCCATCGCCCTAGGTGATGGCTGAACCGTGGCGTCGAACACAGCACAGCAGCGGACCCACCTCCAGCAACTGGAGGCCGAGGCCATCCACGTGATGCGTGAGGTCGTTGCCCAGTTCGAGAGGCCGGTCATGCTCTACTCGATCGGTAAGGACTCGTCAGTGCTCCTGCATCTGTCCCGTAAGGCGTTCCACCCGGGACCCATTCCGTTCCCGCTGCTCCACGTCGACACCACCTGGAAGTTCCAGGAAATGATCGAGTTCCGTGACCAGACAGCCGCAAAACTGGATCTGGACCTGATCGTCCACACCAACACCGCTGGTGTAGCCGAAGGGATCAACCCGTTCGACCACGGGTCGAGGAACTACACCGACATCATGAAGACTGTGGCCCTGCGCCAGGCGTTGGACGCCGGTGGTTTCGATGCGGCGTTCGGGGGTGCTCGGCGCGACGAGGAACGGTCCCGGGCCAAGGAGCGGGAATTCAGTTTTCGGGACCGGAACCACCGATGGGATCCGAAGAACCAGCGACCTGAGCTCTGGAACCTCTACAACGGCCGGATCCACAGGGGTGAGAGCATCCGAGTGTTTCCGATTAGCAACTGGACCGAGTTGGACGTCTGGCAGTACATCCACCTGGAAGGCATCGACATCGTGCCCCTATACCGGTCCAAGGTACGGCCTGTTGTGGAACGCGATGGAACCCTCATCATGGTCGATGACGATCGCTTCCGGTTCTCCGACGGGGAAGAGCCTCAGATGCGGTCGGTGCGTTTTCGCACCCTCGGCTGCTACCCGCTTTCGGGTGCAGTGGAGTCGACGGCCACCACGCTGCCTGAGATCATCCAGGAGATGCTGTTGGCCACCCGGTCCGAGCGCGAGGGGCGAGTCATCGACCACGATCAGGCTGGCTCCATGGAGGACAAGAAACGCGAGGGGTACTTCTGATGTCTCACGCCTCCGAGCTCATCGCCACCGACATTGAGGCCTACCTAGCCGAACACGAGCGTAAGGACCTACTACGGCTCCTGACCTGCGGCAGTGTCGACGACGGCAAGTCGACCCTCATCGGGCGCCTACTCCACGACTCACGCATGATCTACGAGGATCAGCTTGCCGGTCTAGAGGTCGACTCAACGGTTGTGGGGTCCGCAGGCGACCATCTCGATCTGTCATTGCTCATGGACGGCCTAAAGGCTGAACGGGAACAGGGCATCACCATTGACGTGGCTTACCGCTACTTCTCGACAGCCCGTCGCAAGTTCATCGTGGCTGATACCCCTGGTCACGAGCAGTACACCCGCAACATGGCCACCGGGGCTTCGACATGTGAGCTGGCGGTGATCCTCGTGGACGCCCGGCACGGCGTACTTGACCAGACCCGCCGACACAGCCACATCGCCAGCCTGCTTGGCATCCATAAGGTGGTAGTGGCCGTAAACAAAATGGACCTGGTGGCCTGGTCCGAGGATCGGTTCGACGAGATCCGGGCCGACTACCAGGCCTTCGCCACCGGTCTGCAGCTGGTCGACCCGTACTTCCTGCCCATGTCGGCCCTACTGGGCGACAACGTGGTGGAACGTGGGGACAACCTCACCTGGTTCGATGGACCGCCCTTGATGGAGTACCTCGAGACTGTCGACGTGGCCGCCGGCGTCGATCTGGACCGGTTCCGCCTGCCAGTGCAGTTGGTGATTCGTCCAGACGGCGACTTCCGAGGGTTCGCTGGCACGGTGGTCTCCGGAGTGCTGCGGCCCGGGGATCCCGTGGTGTCACTCCCGTCGGGGGTGGCATCCACTGTTGACCGCATCGTGTCCTTCGATGGTGACCTTGACGAGGTCGGGCCCGGCGATGCGGTGACGCTGACCCTGGCCGATGAGATCGACGTCAGCCGGGGTGACCTCCTGGTGGGAAACGACGACCAGCCGACTCGGTCCCACGAGGTCGACGCCATGCTGGTCTGGATGGCCCACGAGGAAATGCGGCCCGGTCGCCAATACCTCCTGCAGTCGGCTAACGGCCTCGTTGGCGTATCGGTGGCCGCCATCGACTATCGGGTGGACGTCAACTCGCTAGAGCACGTGGCAGCCACAGAGCTGGCCCTCAACGACATCGCCCGTTGCACGATCACCGCTGAACGCGAGTTGCTATTTGACCCCTATTCCACCAACCGGCGGACTGGCTCGTTCGTCCTCGTGGATCGGATGGACAATGCGACGGTAGCCGCCGGAATGATTCTGTGCGCCTCCTCGGTCTGGGATCGGAGCCCTGCTGTCGGCCTAGTCCGCCACCGATCAGAGATCACGCCGGAGGAGCGAGTGGCACGGTTTGGCCAACGACCCTGCACGGTCCTGCTGACCGGCTTGACAGCGGCAGGCAAGTCAACCATTGCAGCGGGCTTGGAGCGCCGTTTGTTCGATCGCGGCCACGCCACCATTCGGCTCGACGGGGAGAACGTACGTCTCGGCATAAGCCGAGACCTTGGTTTCAGCGCCCGGGACCGTTCGGAGAACCTGCGTCGTGTGGCCGAGGTGGCGCTGCTAGCCAATCGGCAAGGCCTGATAGCCATTGCCGCACTGGTGGCTCCCGAGGCCAATGTTCGAACTCGTGCCCGCGAACTCATTGGCGACCACCGCTTCGTGGAAGTGTTTGTTGACACTCCGATTGGGGTCTGCCGGCAGCGCGACTCAAGTGGCCAGTACGAAGCGGCCGATAGGGGAGAAATTGAGGACTACCCGGGTGTGTCATCGGCCTATGAACAGCCCACCGACATGGATCTTCGACTCGACACCTCGGTGCAGGACATCGATGAATGCGTAGACGCCATCTTCACGTTACTTGAGGATCGGGGTGTGCTCCGTGGCTGAATTCGACTCTTCGAGGAATAACGGACCGGTGTCCCAGGACCTCACCCGAGCGGAGGGGCACGTGAACCGGGCCCGACGGACTGCGCTGACCGGCCACGATGGCAGGACGGTCTGGCTTACCGGACTTTCCGGCTCCGGGAAGTCCACGCTGGCATTCGCGGTGGAGGACGCCTTGGTGGCCCGCGGTGTGGCTGCATACGTCTTGGATGGAGACAACGTCCGCATGGGCCTTAACCGCGACCTTGGATTCTCGCCCGATGACCGAACTGAGAACGTGCGCCGTATCGGTGAGGTGTGCCGGCTGTTCCAGGATGCTGGTCTGGTGGTGTTCAGCGCATTCATTTCGCCCTACCGCGCCGACCGGGAGGCCGTGCGGGCCATGCACCCGGACGGAACTTTCATCGAGGTCTTCGTGGACACGCCGCTAGAGGTCTGCGAGGAGCGGGACGTCAAGGGCTTGTACTCCCGGGCTCGGGCGGGAGAGATTCCCGACTTCAGTGGCATCTCGGCACCATACGAAACGCCCATCTCGCCTGACTTGCGGATCGACACTGGTCGACCTCTCCAAGATTGCGTGGACGCCGTACTCGACCTTTTGTTCCCTGATGGGACCTACTCCTGATGTCCCTGACCTTGTGGGTTGTACCTCGCTCAAGGTCTAGCGAGATCTAGACCGTGGACTCAACTAGGCCTCCTGGCCCGTGAACGACCCGCTGCTCCAACCATTCGACTTGGCAGGGCTGCGCCTGCGAAACCGGATCTTCTCCAGCAGCCATTCACCGGGGTACAACGTCGATGGAACCCCCAGCGACCGGTATGTCCGATACCACGAGGAGAAGGCCCGGGGCGGTATCGGACTGACCATGATTGGTGGATCGTCAAACGTCTCGGTCGACTCGGCCTCACTCTGGGGCCAGTTAAATTTCGCCACCGACGCCGTCGTCGACCCACTGGCAGCGATGGCTGAGCGGGTCCACGTACACGGCACCGCGATCATGTGCCAACTGACGCACATGGGGCGCCGAAACGTATCCAATGATGGCGACTGGCTGCCCACCATCGCCCCATCGCCCATCCGGGAACCCATGCACCGGTTCTGGCCCAAAGAGGCTGAACCATCGGACCTGGCTCGGGTAGTGGCTGACTTCGCTGCCGCTGCCCGACGGGTCGCTGACAGTGGGCTGGATGGGATCGAGTTGCTGGCCACCAGCCACCTCCTGGACCAGTTCTGGTCGCCGCTGGTAAACCGCCGGACCGACGGATACGGCGGTTCGCTGGACAACCGGCTGCGATTAACGATCGAGGTCCTGGAGGCCGTCCGGGAGGCTGTCGACGGGCGGCTCCTAGTGGGCATACGGATGCTGGGCACCGAGGATCAGGCTGGGGGCCTTGACGAGGAGGACTGCTGCGCCATCGCGGTGCACCTGGCCGGATCAAGTCTGTTGGACTTCCTGAACGTGGCTGGACCGGCACTTGCTACCGACCAAGGCCTGTCGCGGGCCATTCCGCCGGCTGGCACACCCTTGGCGCCGTACTTGCCAGTCGCTGCTGCTGTGCGCTCGGCAACCGACCTGCCGCTCCTGCACGCCACCCGGATCATCGACCCGGCCACGGCCAGACACGCCGTGGAGTCCGGTGCCGTCGACCTGGTGGGAATGACTCGAGCGCACTTCGCTGACCCCCATCTGGTGGCCAAGCTGGAGCGGGGTGAGCCGCAGCGAATACGCGCCTGCGTGGGGGCGTCGCTGTGCATTAATCGACTACATCTCGGATTGGATTCGGTGTGCATCCAGAATCCCGCTACCGGCCGTGAGGGGACGGTGCCGCAGGTGGTGGTGCGATCTGATGGCCAGGCTCGCCGGGTCGTCGTAGTAGGTGGTGGTCCTGGTGGCCTAGAGGCAGCACGAACGGCTGCCGAGCGGGGCCACACGGTGGTTCTGTTCGAGGCGCAAGACCGACTTGGAGGACAGCTGGTACTTATGGCACGGGCGGGTGAGCGTCAGCGCGAGGTGGCCGGTCTCTTGGACTGGCTGGTCAACGAGGTGGCGCTGATCGGCGTCGACGTTCGGCTGTCCACACCGGTCGATGCAAGTGACGTTTTGGCCGAAGTGCCCGACGTTGTAATTGTGGCCACGGGTGGATCGCCTGAGGTCTCTTATCTGGAGGCGGGTGCAGACCTGGTGTACACAGCATGGGACGTGTTGGGTGGCTCGGCCCGACCCGGGGGCCGGGTGCTGGTTTACGACGACCATGGTGCCGAACGGGGTCTAGCTGTCGTTGAGTTCTTGGTGGAAAAGGCCAAGGTCCTCGGTGTGTCGGATATCGAAGTGGTGACACCTGATCGGCATGTCGGCCTAGACCTAGCTACACCATTGGGGCCTGCGTACCTACGGATGCTCTACGAGGGCGGCGTGGCAATCACGCCAGATCACCGTCTGGTCGCAGTCGAGCTCACTGACGGTGGGTCTCTTCAGACAGTGATGCGCAACGAGTACACCCGGGTGCAGATGAACCGGATGGTGGATTCCGTGATTGTCGAGCACGGCGTGGCTCCGGACGCAGAACTCTACGTGGCGTTACGAGAGGGTTCCGTCAACAACGGTGTCGTGGACCTGGAGGCGCTCATCGGAGGTCGGGCCCAACCGGCGTTCACCGCGACCGACGGTGGCTACCTGCTGTATCGAGTCGGCGACTGTGTGGCCAGTCGTGACGTGGCCTCAGCCCTACTTGACGCCCGGCGGCTCTTGCAGCACCTCTAAGCGTGGCCCATGATTCCAAGTTGCGGCTTGGAGAGGTGAATGGCCGGTGACCGTCGAAAGCATTGAGGAGTCCAAAAGATGTCAGTAGCGGTGCCATTTCCCGAGATCCGACCCGACGGGTACGACTGGCTAGACGACGAGCCAGCCTTCGATCCGACGCTTCACTTGGATCTCCGACCACCCACCGGGGTCACCATGTTGACCGAGCTCGGCTACCAGCGCGAGGAGATCGCCGTGACGGCCACACCGGTGGCTTTCTCGACCCCGCTCCGCATCTTGTCCGATGAAGGGGCAGCGGTCCTAGTGGACACCGCCCGCCGACTACGAGTGTTCCAGACCAACGCCCGAGATCGCGTCGAGAACACGGTCCGTGGCGGCTGCTACCGGTCTCGGTGGCTTCGGGACTTATGCCTCTCACCAGAGGTCACCGACATGATGGTGGAGGTGTACGGCACGGCCGTGGCACCCCACACCATGCCGGTTCACCTCGGGCACCTCAACTATGAACCCAGCAGCGTGGGAGATGCTGTCGACAAATGGCATCACGACACCCTGGCTCTGGACTACGTGATGATGGTCAGCGACCCGACGGCCCTCCCGGGTGGTCGCTTCGAGATCTTTCTGGGCACGAAGGACGACGCCGCGGCACTTGCCGCGGCCGGAAAGCGTCCTCCGACCGATCAGGTCCTGGTTCCCGACTTTCCAGGCCCCGGATGGGCTATCGCGCTGCACGGCAACATGGTTGTTCATCGTGGTGGGCCTTTGGACTCGACAGCCGAGCGCATCACAATGGTCAATGGCTACGTGTGTCTGGACCGCAATGGTGACGATCAGTCCCGCTCACTCGATCTGGTCGGAGTGGATGATCCCGCGGTGCTGGCCACCGAGTGGGCCCGGCATGCCGCCTGGCGGGGGGTCGGCAGACTGCAGAAAATCGTTGACGACCTACCTTTCGGCATCGACAACGAGTGGGCGGCCGATCGACTGGAAGAGGCAATCATCGACGTACAACAGGCTATTCGGGATCTCCGCACAGACCCGCCGCCCACGGAACACTACGAACGCGACGTTGAATGACAGGATCCCCGTTATGAGCACTTCGGCCTGGCTGCCTCTTACCGACGAGCAGGTCGCAGCCTTTTGGTCCGAGGGTTACGTGATGATGGACGACGCCGTGTCAGCCATGGACTTGGTCGACCTCCAAGCCTCGATCGCCTGTTGGGTGGAGGAGAGCCGGAACCATGCTGGCCCGTTCGGCACGACGATGGACGGGCGGGCACGGTTCGACGTGCAACCCGGCCACAGCGCGGAACAGCCGGCGCTACGGCGCGTGGCGTCTCCACAGGAGGTGTGCGACGTCCACCTACGGATCATGCGAAACAGTCCGTTGGTGGACGCGGCGGCCCAGCTGGTTGGCCCCAACCTCGCGGTCAACAACGTAAAGAC
Source organism: Acidimicrobiaceae bacterium (assembly GCA_002714485.1). GTDB lineage: Bacteria > Actinomycetota > Acidimicrobiia > Acidimicrobiales > MedAcidi-G1 > UBA9410. Next base: position 27,522 of record PAXM01000019.1, on the reverse strand, counting down.
CAATTGCAAGCAACCGGGTAGCAATACGGTGGTCAAGTTCCACCAGGACTTCGCCTACGAGGCCCACAGCAACGACGACATGTTGGCCGTCCTGCTATTCGTGGACGACGTGACCCCAGAAAACGGGCCCCTCGAAGTCATCCCTGGCACCCACCGAGGACCAGTATTCGAGCACTGGCAGAACGGGGTATTTACCGGGACAGTCATTGACGAGGACCTTGCCCACCTCGGTAAGCCGGTTGCCTGCTATGGAACGGCGGGTTCGGCGTGCCTGATGCACACCCGCCTCGTCCATGGCTCGGCGCCCAATCTGACCGAGGCGCCTCGGACGTTGGCCATATTTAGTTACCGATCCGAAGACAGTCGGATCCTGCACCCCAACCACATACCCAGCGTCAACGAAGGGGAGGTGGTGCGCGGTGCACCAACAGGCCGGATTCGTGCCGCGCCCTACGAGATGTCTCTCGGGGAGATGCCTTCAACCGCATCGTTCTTCGACCAGCAGGCCCAGGTGACCCCAGAATGACCGTCGAACTGAAAGAGCTCCCATTCGAAACCGATGCCGGTTTCGGCAGTCGAGCCCGGATCGGCCTGGTTGTGCTGGAGAACGATCAGACCGTAGAGGCGGAGTTGGCCACGCTATGGCCCGAGGGGGTGGCCGCTTTCGCCACCAGGATCCCCATGGGGGACCGGGTGACCGCCGAGTCCCTCCTGGCCATGGAGACCCGGATTCCCGAGGCGGCCGGCCTGCTTCCGGAAATCATGGGTTTTGATGTCATCGGCTACGGCTGTACCTCGGCGGCCACCCTGATCGGGGAGGAGCGGGTATCGGCCGCACTGGATCGGGCCCATCCCGAAGTAGCCAACACCAACCCCATCAGTGCCGTTCTGGCCGCCATGGAGGCACTGGGGGCGAGTCGGATTGCCGTCATAACGCCCTACAACGCACAGGTGACAACTGGCATTGTGAGTCTGCTAGAGGACCGCGGGCTTGACGTGGCCGCCGCTGGCTCCTTCCTCGAGGAGAGCGACGCCACCGTGGCTCGTATAACCGAAGCTGCGGTGGCCGACGCCGTGCGAGAAATGGTGTGTAACTCCGCCGGCGATCCGGATGCAGAAGCATTGGACGCAGTGTTCGTGTCGTGCACCAGCCTTCGGGCCTGCGGAGTAGCCGCCGACTTGGAATCCGAACTCGGGGTAGCGGTGGTATCCAGCAACCTGGCCTTTGGGTGGCATCTCCTTCGCCTAGCGGGGATCAACGACCAGTTAACGGGTCTGGGGAGACTGTTTTCCCTAGGGCTCGAAAGATGACGGAGAAAGCCCTTCCCGAACGGGGATTCCCCGATGCGGAGTTCGTGGCCCGGGCCGCCCGGGCACAGGCAATGATGGCTGAGCGCGACCTCGACGCCCTACTGGTCTGCACCGAACCAGAAGTCCGGTACCTGACGGGGTTCCACACCCCGTTCTGGCAGAGCCCTACCCGTCCATGGTTCGTGATCCTGCCCGCCGCGGGGCGACCGGTGGCCGTGATCCCGGGCATCGGCGCCTCAGCCATGGGTACCACGTGGGTAAACGACATTCGGACCTGGCCCGCACCACGGCCGACCGACGACGGTCTCATCCTCCTGGTCGACACGCTGACCGAACTGACCGGGGGTGGTGGCAGGACACCGGTGAGGATCGGCCTGCCTATGGGCCACGAAACCCACGTACGCATGCCCCTCACCGACCTCGATGTCCTACGGGAACGGATCGCCCCGGCGAGCTTCGTGGACGCAACCGATGTGGTCCGCGGCCTGCGGATGGTCAAGTCCGACCGTGAGATCGCAAAAGTGGCTCACATCTGCGACGTGGTCTCGGGGGCCTTCGAAGAAATCGGCGACCTGTTGTCAGTAGGCATGACCGAGAGAGAGGCCTTTCGGGCGTTCCGCATCGACCTCCTCGAGCGCGGTGCCGATGACGTGCCGTACCTCGTGGGGGCCACCGGCCCGGGTTTCGACGACATCATCAAGCAGCCCTCGGACCGGGTGATCGAGCCGGGCGACCTGCTCATGTTCGACACCGGATCGGTCTTTGACGGCTACTCCAGCGACTTCGACCGCTATGTGGCCTTCGGACGGGCCGATGCCGATGCCAAACGGGCCTACCGGACGGTGTGGGAGGCGACCGAGGCCGGTTTCGCCGCAGCTAAGCCGGGAGCCACCACCAGCGATCTGTGGCGAGCCATGGCCGCAGTGCTCGACGCCGGGGGGTCGCTCGGGAACTCGGTAGGACGACTCGGCCACGGACTGGGTATGCAGGTCACCGAGTGGCCTTCCAATACCGCAGACGACGCCACTGTCCTGGAGGAGGGGATGGTCCTAACTCTCGAGCCAGGTCTCACGTGGGCACCCGGTCGAATGATGGTCCACGAAGAGAACCTGGTCCTACGGGCCGACGGGCCCGAAATGCTGTCCCGCCGGGCCCCGCCCGAGTTGCCGATCATCTAATGGAGGGAGCTTCGGCCCCTGACGTCCCGGTGGTCGACTTGGTCGACGGACCCGGCGTGATCGCCGCACTCTCGACCGTCGGGTTTGTGGCGTTACGTGAGCACGGGGTGCCAGAAGCCGACCTGTCGGCAATGAGGCAACTACTAGTCGACCTGTTCGCGCTGGACAAGGCCTCCAAGGCCCGGCAGGCCATCACCCGGGAGAACTACCGGGGCTTCATCCCGCTGCACTTTTTCACCCCGAACCGAGACTCAGGTGCATTGGAAGGTGCGGCTAAAGCCGATGCTTTCGAGGGCTACAAGCTTCACTGGGAATGCCCGCCGGAACATCCGGTCAGGAATGAGTGCGACCTGTACGGACCGAACCGGTGGCCTGAGTGCCCGGTGGAAATGCCACAGATCGTGGAGTCCTGGTGGGCGTCCATGGAAGGCCTTGTCGACCGACTCCTGGACGTGCTGGCCGACGAGATGGAGTTGGACCGATCCGTTCTAACCGAAGCCATGGCGGCACCACTGACCAACACGACCCTGCTCCACTACCCGGCCAGGCGAGCCGACGACCCGGCGCCGGGGTTCCACCCTCACAAGGACATCACCGTGGTCACCGTGCTTGACCCCGATCCAGTGGGCGGCCTCGAGGTACGGAAGCGCAACGGTCGATGGGTTGAAGCCAGCTGTCCCGAGGGGGCACTTTTGGTGAACGTAGGTGACGTCTTGGAGGTTTGGTCGGGGGGTCGACTCGTCTCTACACCCCACCGGGTGGTCATCTCCAACGGGGTCGAGCGGTACAGCGCCCCATTCTTCGCGGTGCCCAACCACCGGGTTGTGGCCGAGCCGATGATCGAGCCAGTAGATGGCTTTGAGACCCGATCGATTCCCATGGGCTATGTGCAGTCAGAGGTCTGGCGCACCAACTGGCCCGACGAGGCGGCAGCCGACACCCACAGCCACCTGGGCGGAATTGACTGATTAGGCGGTTCCCTAGGGGTTGGCCTGGAGGAAGTCCCTGACGTGGGCCACCAGGGCCTCGGGGGCGTCCTCCTGGCAGTAGTGGCCTACCCCGGGTAGTTCGACCACCGGACCGTCGGGCCACAGCGCCCGGAAATCGGCGATGGCCCGGTCGGGGGGAATCGCCCCGTCCTCCAAGCCTTCCAGAAGTATCGCCGGCTTGGACACCAGATCGGGCACCCCTTCGGCCCCGGCGATGACGTATTCGGCAATGCGGCCCAGGTATGCGTCGAGGGGGAACTCAAGCCCGCCGATGGCAGACGCTCGGTCCGGGAAGGGATCCGAGTAAGCCCGAATCCACGTGTCGTCCACGGCTGCCGAGTTGGTGAAACCCGTCAACTTCATGACCGAGAGAACGGTCGACCCCAGGTTCAACAGGACGTCGGCGGTCCGGCCTGATTCCAGGCCACCACCGATCCAGGTGAACCAGCGCGATTGGGCCATCGGGGTTGCGTCTTCATCGCCGATTCGGCCGTATCCGGCCAGCGAGTTTGCATACACCATTCGTTTGACCCGCTGAGGGTGGCGTACCGTAAAAGCCGTGGCGATTGGACCGCCCCAGTCTTGACCGAAGAACGTGATGTCTGACAGGTCGAGGTGCTCCACCAGCGCGACCAGGTTCTCGGTGTGGGTCTGGAGTGTGTACTCGCGGTCCTGTGGTGTCTCAGATTTGCCGAAGCCCATGTGGTCGGGGACGACCACGCGGTGGTGTTCCGATAGTGGACCAATCATGTGCCGATACAGGTAGCCCCAAGTCGGTTCACCGTGCAGGAGCACGATCGGCTCGGCGCCACGTGGCCCTTCGTCTACGTAGTGCTGGACGAAGCCACAGCCATCGAACGTCTGAGGTGCGAACGGGAACGTTCCTTCGTAGGTCTCGTCTAGAGGAATCACAGCAACCTCCTAGCCGGTGTCGGCAGCCGGCCATGTTGGCAGCGTTGCCAGGTTGGGAGAACACTCGGAGCGGGCCAGTCAAGCAGACTTCCGGGAGAATCGTGGATCGAAGCGAACAGGTTTCCCAGATCAGGTTGTTAATGTCGCGCCTCGACGACGGGCTGAATGTCGATGCCGGGGGATTCTGTCGCAATCCAACGAGTGTCTACGCAGACCCTGACCTGGCCGAGCGTGAGCGCCAAGCCTTCTTCGCTGGCCATCCTCACCTCGTCGGTCTAACCGGTGACCTGCCTGAGCCCGGGGCCTTCCTGACGTCTGACGACCTACCCACACCACTTTTAGCCACCCGCGACGATGACGGTCGCTTACGGGCCTTCGTTAACGCCTGTCGACACCGGGGCGTGGTGCTCGAGGAGCGTGACCGGGGTGGGGCCAGGCGCTTCACCTGCCCGTTCCACCGATGGTCGTACGACATCGGAGGTGCTCTCGTTGGTATACCCAATGCGGACCACTTCGGTGACCCGGACAAGGCCTGCCTCGGCCTGGTTGAATTGCCCGCCCTAGAGGAGGCCGGCCTGTTGTGGGTCCACCCCGACCCTGAGGGCACCATTGATCTCGAGGAGCAACTGGGACCTGAACTTCAGGCCGAGCTGGCCTCGTGGAACCTCGACGAGCTGGCGTATCTCGGCAGGGACGACTACGACGTGGCTTGCAACTGGAAGTTGGCCATGGACACCTTCGGAGAGACCTATCACTTTCCTTCACTCCATTCGGAAACGATCCACCTGAACTTCTACGGGAACGTCCAGTGCTATGACACCTACGGACGAAACCACCGGATGCTGCTGTGCAAGCGTGACATCGACGGGCTGCGAGACCTACCGGAGGACGAGTGGCAGATCACCACCGCAGCCCTCCCCGTTTACTGGTTGTTCCCCAATGTCCAACTCATGCCCTTCGCCGAGGGAATTCACCTGGTTCGGGCCTACCCGAGCTCCACTGATCCTGGACGTCACGTGAGTCGAATTACCTGGTACCTGCGACCCGGCCCAGCTGCGGACCCACAGTTCCGCGAAATGTTGACGATGATCTCGAGGGGCTTCGGGTCGATCATCCGCGATGAGGACTACGTGGTGAGTGCGAGCCAGCAACGCACCGCCTCGTCAGGGGCCATCGACCACGTGGTGTTCGGCCGTAACGAACCCGCCCTACACCACTACCACGGGACCTATCGGCGGATGCTGAACATGGAACCTCTACCTCTCCTAGAACATCCCTGAGGAGACCCAATGAGAGCACTTCGTACCCCCGACGAACGCTTCGTCGACCTACCCGATTTTCCGTTCGAGTCCCACTACGTCGAGATCCCGGCTACGCCCGTAGAAGGCGATCAGACCGACGACGAGAAGTTGCGGGTGCACTACCTCGACGAGGGGCCGACTGGTGCTGCGCCAGTGCTGCTCCTGCACGGCGAACCGTCATGGGGGTACCTGTACCGGCACATGATTCCACCACTGGTTGCTGCCGGGCACCGGGTGGTCGTACCCGACCAGATCGGCTTCGGCCGCAGTGACAAGCCCACAGAGATGGCTGACTACACCTACGCCCGTCACGTCGCTTGGATGTCGAGCCTGGTGTTCGAACACCTCGACCTCAACGACATCACATTCTTCGGACAGGACTGGGGTGGACTGATCGGACTGCGATTGGTCACCGCCGAACCTGAGCGGTTCTCCCGGATCATCTTGTCCAACACCGGCCTTCCTACCGGAACACCCCCACCGGGGGAGGCTTTCATGGCCTGGCAGAAGTTCTCGCAGGACTCGCCGGTGTTCCCGATCGGCGAACTGATCAACCGGGCATGCGTTAGCGACCTCTCGCCGACCGAGATCGCCGCTTACGACGCACCATTCCCTGACGACTCGTACAAGGCAGGGGCCCGCATCTGGCCATCACTTGTGGTCACGTCACCGGACGGACCTGAGGGTGCCGAGAACGCCGTTGCGTGGGAGATCTTGAAGGCCTGGGAGAAGCCGCTCTTGTGTTGCTTCAGCGACCAGGACCCGGTCACCCGAGGTGGCGATAAACCGTTCCGGGCCCTTGTTCCCGGCGCCCAAGGGCAACCCCACCGCACTATCGAAGGTGGCGGACACTTTGTACAAGAGGACTGTGGCCCCGATCTCGCCCAGCTCGTCGACGACTTCGTGGGAGGCCGCCTCACGTGAGCGTGGTTCCAGGACAGGAGCCGGACGGTGGGACGCCATGGCAAATCGTTGGATCGTTAGTAGCGACCTCGTAACCGAACGAGACTCGAGCAAGGCAACGATGAAGGACCATTTCAGGGTGGGGCAACTCCTATGAGTCCTCGCTACGGGCAGATCGACACCAGGTATGGCCGGCGTCTGGCATCCACCCCACCGGACGAAGAAGGCCCGTTGTGGATGGTGAACCTCATGAGCTACCGAACGGCAGCCGACTACGCAGATGGTCGCGACTCAGCCATCAGCGGACGCGAGGCCGACGATATGTACACCCCGACGGGTCCGTTGGCCGCCGTGGGTGCCGAAATCGTTTTCGTAGGTGACGTGCAGGACCAGTTCCTCGGGGCTGACCCGAAGTGGGACCGAGTAGCGGTGGTCAAGTACCCGACGCGCCGCAGCTTCATCGACATGCAACAACGTGATGACTTTCAGCGCCTCCACGAACATAAGGATGCGGGAATGGCTAAGACGATTGTCATGGGGACCCAGCCGATGTTGGGAGCCAATTGGGGCGTGTTCGACCTTCCCGACTGGAGCGAGGTGCCCCACCCGCCGACCACCGATGACGGCGAGGTGATGGTGGTCCACGTGTTGTCCTTCCATAACGACGCCGGACCCCAGTCGCCGGCAGACATGGAGTCCTACTCCAGCCATGCTGGAGAGGTCGCGGCCCCGCATGGGGCTCGCGTCACAGGATGGTTCGCTGTCGAGGGCACGATCATCGGTGACGGCCGGCGCTGGGATCAGGTTCGTTTCAATACCTTTCCGAGCCGGCGGGCCTTCATGGCCGTTGTCATGGACCCGGATCGTCTTGCCGCCCAACGCCAGTACCGAGAACCAGCTATCGCCGATACCTACACCTTGGTGACCCGGCCAATCGTTAATCGACTGGAGGCCTCCGTCGATCTAGAAGAGGGGCCGTAATGGAGGTCATCCTTACCGGGACCGGTTCGCCCCTGCCCGACGCCAACCGAGCTGGCCCGTCCACGCTGGTGAAGGCCGGCGAGACCCAGATCCTCGTGGATGCCGGTAGGGGGGTGGTGATGCGAATGGCTGGTGCCGGATCGCTTCCGGGGCTGCTCGCCGGGGTACTCGTCACCCACCTGCACAGTGATCACATATGCGCGCTCAACGACGTCATCACCACCCACTGGGTGATGTCGCAGGGCAACGCGACACTTCAGATCTATGGTCCGGTGGGCATGGCCGAGTTTGTTGATCGACAACTACATGCACTCGAACCAGATATCGGTTACCGGATCGAGCATCACGACGTGCTCACCAATCCACCCAAGGTGGACGTCACCGAATTGGTACCCGGCGACTCGTTCGCACTCGGTGAGGTCCAGATCGCCACGGCGGCGACCGAACACGCACCCGTACGGCCGACAGTCGGCTTCCGCCTCGAGCATGACGGCAGAACAGCGGCGCTCGTCGGAGACACCGTTCCGTGTGACGGGGTCGACGAACTTGCCGCAGGTGCCGACGTGTACGTGCAGACCGTCCTCCGTCGCGACATTATCGAGCTGCTTCCTGGCGAAATGGCGCAAGACATCCTGGACTACCACTCCGGCGTTGTGGAGGCAGCCCAAACTGCTGAACGGGTGGGGGCCAAGCGACTCGCTCTCACTCACATGGTCCCGGCACCCACGCCCGAGCAGTACCCGGAGTGGATAGCTATCGCTGCCGAGCACTACTCCGGAGAGGTCATCATCGGCGACGACTTCACCACCATCACCGTCTGAACTAGGAGATCCAATGACTGAGTTCAAGGGAAGGATCGGCCGGACGCTGGCGGACTCCGAGCCGGACTACATGGAACCGCCCCACCCCGGTGAGGCCGCGCCCAACGTGGTCATCGTCCTCCTTGACGACACGGGCTTCGCTCAACTCGGCTGCTACGGCTCCGACATCGCCACCCCCAACGTGGACGCTCTCGCTGTTGGTGGCATCCAGTTCACGAACTTCCACGTGACGCCACTGTGCTCACCGACGCGTGCAGCGCTGCTGACCGGCAGGTCGCAACACGCAGTCGGATTGAGAGGCGTTTCCAATTGGCGTACAGGGTTCCCGCACCAACTAGGCCATATCTCGGACTCGGCATCCACTATCGCAGAGGTGCTCCATGCCGAGGGGTACGCCACCTTCTGCGCCGGAAAGTGGCACTTGGCACCGACGCAGGACACTTCGGCGGCCGGGCCATTTGACCAGTGGCCGCTGGCGCGCGGCTTCGACCGGTTCTACGGGTTCTTGGAGGGGGAGACCGACCAGTTCCACCCCGAACTAGTCCGCGACAACACCCACATTGATCCACCGTCAACACCTAAAGACGGCTACCACCTGAGCGAAGACTTGGTCGACCAGCTGCTTCAGATGATCAACGACAGCAAAGGTGTGCGCCCGGACCGGCCGTTCTTCGCCTACCTCCCGTTCGGTGCCACCCACGCCCCACACCAGGCCCCTCAGGCCTACCTCGACAAGTACCGGGGTCATTATGACGAGGGCTGGGACGTAGTCCGGCAGCGTTGGCACCAGCGCCAACTCGAGCTTGGGGTCATCCCTCCCGGCACAGAACTCGCCCCCCGCAATCCCGGTGTCGAAGCCTGGGATGACCTGCCCGAAAACCAACGCCGACTTGCCTGCCGGCTTCAGGAGGCCTTCGCGGCCTTCTTGGATCACGCTGACGACCAGATCGGCCGACTGGTGGCGGGGCTGCGACACCTGGATGAACTGAACAACACGATCCTCGTGGTGCTTGCCGACAACGGCGCGTCACAGGAAGGTGGGCCGTTCGGAGTAATGCACGAGATGAAGTTCTTCAACGGCATGCTCGAATCGCCAGACGAAGCCATCGAGCGCATCGACGACATTGGAGGTCCACACAGCCACACGAACTACCCGTGGGGCTGGGCCCAGTGCGGTAACTCTCCGTTCCGGTGGTACAAGCAGAACACCCATGAGGGTGGCGTTCACGTGCCTCTGGTCATGCATTGGCCCAACGGCTTCGGCGCAGAGCAGGTTGGCACCAAGCGGTCGCAGTTCGTGAACGTGTCCGACATCAGCCCGACGATTTATGGACTACTCGGAGTCACGCCCCCGGAGGTGTACCGGGGAATCGAACAGATGCCAGTCACGGGCCACTCGTTCCAAGCCGTCCTAGGTGATGAAAGGGCACCATCCACAAACAAGCTTCAGTACTTCGAGAACGCCGGCAGTCGGGCATTGATAGCCGAATGCGAAGGCGTGTGGTGGAAGGCGGTAACTAAACACAACCAGGGCGACGACTTCGACTCCGAGCCCTGGGAACTCTACGATCTCACCTGCGACCCGTCGGAGTGCATCGATCTGGCTGCGGCAGAGCCCCAATTGCTCGCGGGGTTGGTCGACCTTTGGTGGGAGGAAGCCGAACGCCACGGTGTCCTACCACTCGACGACCGGACACTGGAGTTGTTCGGCGCCCATCCAAGCGACCACTCACCACACAGGCTCGATCGTCGCTACGTGTACCGGCCGCCGATGTCGCCGATCCCTGCAGGAGCATCCGCAGGGCTCGGAGGCCGAGCCGTCGACCTCACCGCACGAATCACCAGTGCTGCAGGTGACGAGGGTGTCCTGTGGGCAACCGGAACCGAGAACTCAGGCGTTTCGGTCTTCTTGCAGAATGGGCGGCTAGTCGTCGACTACAACTCCTTCGACAACCACACAATCGTCGAATCGACCATTGAAGTACCCCCCGGCGATAGCTCGCTTGGTGTCCACTTTGAACGCGATAGTCGTACCTCCGGCTGGGTCGAGGTAGCTATCGACGGTCAGGCCTGTGGTCGGGCACCTATTCCTTCCTACATGAGGATTATCTCCTCGGTGGGCGCCAGTGTCGGCGAGGACCACGGCTCGGGAGTGTCGAACCGCTACTCGGCACCGTTCGGATTCACCGGAACTCTGCACGAGGTCGTGATCCAGCGGCTCCAACGCAAGGGCGGGACCGAGGGCGCCAGTTCGGTAGCCAGCGAAACGACGGCTACAGCCAGAGCGGAGATGTCGCGTCAATGAATGAACGACACACCATCGACGACATCCCTGTCTCCCACACTCCTCCCGGTGGATGGACCACATGGCCGGCCCCGGTCCTGACGGGCTGCGCTGAGCCCACCCCCACCGACGCTCCGGACCTCGATGGCTACTGGCGCACGGTCGAAGTCCTAGTCGACAACCTGACCCAACCTGACCACCCGGGACTGGGCCACGTCCAGCGGGTGGAACAGCGCGGCGACCGAGTGGTCGTCACCGGGGGCGGCATCGTCCATGACATGCGCTGCGACGGCACCCGGGAGCGCGGAGTGCACGATGTTGCCGAGTTCGACAAGGCCACTGAGATCCACGTGGTGGCCACCTACGAGAACGGAGAACACGTCTTGCGGCCGGAGGGCATTCCGATCGAGGTCCGGCGCCGACGGGAGGGGGAGCAAATGGTATGGGACTACCTCGGATATACAGCGAAGCTCGAACACCTCGCCCCCTCGGAGACGGACCCAACCAACGTTGCAGCCCTACAACCAACTACGGAAGATGGCTGATGCAGGTCCTCCGGCCTGAGTTGCCTCAAACCTTGATCCACCTGCTCCCTGCGTAATCAAGGTCAGCCAAACCTCCCGACGAAGCGGAATCCCACACTATGTCCAACATCGATTTCATCCAGGTTGACGCCTTCACCGAGCAGCCGTTTCGGGGTAACCCGGCCGCCGTGGTGGTGCTCGCCGACCCCGTGGACGAGCTATGGATGCAGTCGGTGGCATGCGAGATGAACCTCTCGGAGACAGCGTTTTGTCACCCGTCGGACAACCACAGTGGAACTGGCACGGCAGAGTGGAATCTCCGTTGGTTCACCCCGGTTTCCGAGGTTGACCTCTGTGGCCACGCCACACTTGCCACAGCCCATGTACTGGCCAGTGAACACGGGATCACCGGTGAGATCGGTTTCCACACCCGGTCAGGTCGTCTGTCAGCGGTTTCTGGTGACGACGGAATCCGACTCGACCTTCCGGTGGACCTGATCGAGGCACGTGACGTGACCCAGGCAATGGACGATGCCGTCGGAACCGAGGTCGTGGCCGCGGGCCGTGGAGCCACCGATCTTCTACTCGAAGTCGCAACAGCCGCCGAGGTACGCCAGTGCAATCCCAACATCGAGATCATCGGAGGATTGGCGCCGCGTGGGGTCATCGTGACCTCAGCGTGTGACGACCAGAGGCACGTCGATGTGGTGTCGCGGTTCTTCGCCCCGAACGGGGGGATCGTGGAAGACCCTGTGACCGGCTCGGCCCATACGACACTGGCAGCCTGGTGGGCGCCACGCCTCGGATTGATCTTTCGGGCCGAGCAAGCATCGGCCCGTGGCGGCGAGATGGACGTCGAGTTGGTGGGAGACCGAGTCCATCTAACGGGTCGTGCCGTAACCGTCGCCCGTGGGATGCTCCTGGCCTAGGGAGGTCGGATGAGCGAGCGAACCGAACTGCAGCGAAAGCCGGCTCGCGCCGTCACGGACAGCGATGCCATCCACGCCATTCTCGACGAGGGCCTGGTCGCCCACGTCGGCCTGATTTCGGATACTGGTGACACGGCTCACCCCGTGGTCATCCCGATGCTCTACGCCCGGGACGGGAACGTGATGTACCTGCACGGCTCACCGGCCAGTCGACTCCTGCGGATGGCCAAGGGCGGCGCTGAGGTCTGCGTGACAGTGACACTCCTTGACGCATTGGTCCTGGCCCGTTCCGGTCTTCACCACTCGATGAACTACCGATCGGTGGTCGTCATGGGTACCGCTATCGAGGTCAGCGATTACGGGGAAAAGGTGGCCGCCCTCGATCGTCTCGTCGACCACACGATCCCCGGGCGATCCGCACAGATCCGCGCCGCGCACGAAGCTGAGGTGAAAGGCACCACGGTCCTTGTTCTATCGCTGGACGAATGCTCCATGAAGGCCCGAACTACTGGGGTGGTAGACGATCCGGACGATCTGGATGACCCGGCGTGGGCAGGCCTGATCCCGGTCGGTGTAGCCGTCGGGGAGCCCCAGCCTGACGAGGGCTCGATCGGCGAAACGGTTCCCGGCCACGTGGCCTTCTGGTCGCGCGGCCCCGGTCAGCTCAACGGGCGACCGGTGGATCCAGAGAGAACGAACTGATCGTGGTTCTTGTCGGCGCCCTTGACCAGGGAACTACCAGTACCCGATTCCTGGTGGTCGACGAGGCAGGGGGAGTGGTGGCATCTGCACAGCGACCCCACGCACAACACTTTCCGAGGCCCGGGTGGGTCGAGCACGATGCCGTCGAGATCCTCGCGAACACCTGGACGGTGATCGACGCGGCACTCGACACAGTCGATCTGGCCGCCGCCGACCTGGCTGCGGTGGGAATCACCAACCAGCGTGAGACCCTCGTCGTCTGGGACCCGACAACCGGACAGCCACTGCACCGGGCGATCGTGTGGCAGGACACCCGTACCGCTGGGATCGTTGATCGACTCGCCGATGGAAACCCTGACCGCTTTCGGGCGGCCACCGGTCTTCCCCTCGCCACCTACTTCAGTGGACCACGGGCCACCTGGCTGCTCGAGCACGTGGACGGACTACGGGAACTCGGCGAGAGCGGTGGGGCGGTCCTGGGCACCCTCGACTCCTGGTTGCTCTGGAACCTCACCGGTGGAGCGGACGGTGGCCGTCATGCAACCGACGTCACCAACGCCTCAAGAACCCTCCTTATGGACCTAACCACCCTGGACTGGGATCCGAATCTGCTAGACGCCATGGACGTTCCGGCAGCCATGCTGCCCCAGATCGTTCCATCGATCGGGCGCCTGGGTGTCGGTGTGGGCCCGTTGGCCGGTGTACCCATTTCGGGAATCCTCGGGGACCAGCAAGCAGCCCTATTTGGACAGGGCTGCCACGCTGCCGGTCAAGCCAAGAACACGTACGGCACCGGATGCTTCCTACTGATGAACACCGGCACCGAGCAGGTGGTTTCCACGAATGGGCTTCTCACCACGGTGGCAGCCCAGGCTACCGGCCGACCACCGACCTATGCGCTGGAGGGTTCAGTGGCCATGGCTGGTGCAACCGTTCAGTGGTTGCGCGACGGATTGGGACTGATTGACGACTCGGCCGAAGTTGAAGCTCTGGCTCGGACGGTCGACGACAACGGAGATGTGTACCTCGTTCCGGCATTCTCAGGGCTCTTCGCCCCGCACTGGCGATCTGACGCCCGGGGAGCGTTGGTGGGTCTGACTCGATCCGCCAACCGTGGGCACGTGGCCCGGGCCGCGCTGGAGTCGACGGCATTCCAGACCCATGAACTACTGGCCGCCATGCGGGCCGACAGCGGTATCGACCTTGCTGAACTCCGGGTGGACGGAGGAATGGTGGCCAACGATCTGCTCATGCAGTTTCAGGCCGACCTGTTGCGCGTCGACGTGGTCCGTCCTGAGATTGCCGAAGCCACTGCCCTAGGTGCTGCCCAAGCAGCGGGCCTGGCCGAGGGAGTGTGGGCCGAGGAGGCCGACCTCAGAGCCACCTGGCATGAGGGAGGTCGATGGTCCCCTTCCATGACAGTCGAGGAACGCGACCGCCTAACCGCCCGTTGGACCGAGGCCGTCCAGCGAACATTCGACTGGGCGTAGGGTCCGGGCCATGCGCCAAGGGGCTAGACCGTTCGAGTTGATCCGCCTGAAGCCTGCTATTGGAGCCGAGGTACAAGGTCTGGATCTATCGGCGGAACTGGACGATGCCACCATCGACTGCCGTGAGGCGGTCTGACAACATGCCGAGCGTCGCACCTAGTGGCTACCGGGGCCTAGTCAGCGGCTCCTACGAACACCCAGTGCCCCTGGAGGTCCCCGCAGTCTTTGCGTGGCCACCTCGCCCACTCGCCGCCATCGAGTGGACGCTCCGGATGATCCTCTACCCATGGGTACTGCTCTACCTCACCATGTCCGTAGTGATCTGGAAGTGGCTGCTCCCGAGCGAGGCGACCATGTCCTCCCTTGAACTCGGCTGGATCGCTGGCATCTGGCTCCGCAATCTCGTCATCGTGGCCCTTATCGCCGGCGGTCTGCACTGGTGGCTCTACGTACGTCGCGCCCAGGGCGAGGACTTCAAGTTCAATCCACGCTGGCCGGGCACCGGATCAAAGTTCACATTCGGGAGTCAGGTCCGTGACAACGCCTTCTGGACGATGACGAGCGGCGTGGCGTTCCTCACCGCCTACGAGTCGCTCACCCACTGGGCCTACTCCAGCGGCCTGGTGCACCGTCCCGGATGGAGTTCCAACCCGGTGGTGGTCGTCCTGATGGCGACCCTAGGGGTGGTGTTCGTATCTACGGGCCACTTTTGGCTGAATCACCGAATAATCCACACCGTGCCGCTGTACCGCCGGATCCATGGCCTCCACCACCGCAACCCAAACCCCACGCCGTGGACCGGAATCTCGATGCATCCCTTGGAACACATCGTCTATTTCTCGGGATTCCTGGTCTGGTGGGTGATCCCCGTCCACCCCCTAGTCATACTGATGTTCGTGTTCTACGACGGGCCCGGGCCTGCGCCTTCGCATTCAGGCTTCGCTCGAGTTCGGTTGGGGCGATGGTCGGTGCCAGCCGGGGACCTGTTCCACCAACTTCATCACCGGTTCTTCGAGGTCAACTACGGCAATACCCAGATGCCGATCGACTGGTGGACCGGTACCTGGCACGACGGCACCCGGACCACCCATCTTCGACTCAAGGGCCGCCAGCGCTCTGACCAGACAAGCGTCGACCCCGTCTCTTGACCGGTTTCCGGCCCGGTGACGACCCGGGCGTCGATCTGGACCACGCTCGAACCTATGAGACCTGCCGTATTTGCTTCCCTAGCGGCCACTACGCGGCCTGCCCTGGGCGCCGAACTGGACGCCTGCAGGACAGTGAACTGACCTACTGATGGCCGGAACTGAAGAACTCACCAACCAGACCGTCGACCTACTCCAGGCGCTCATCCGTAACCAGTGCGTCAACGACGGGACTCCGGGGTCTGGGCAGGAGGTCCGCAACGCCGACCTTCTGGCAACCTGGCTGGAGGGGTCGGGCCTGGACCTTCAGCGTTATGAGCCCACACCGGGGCGGACCTCGCTGGTAGCGCGTATCGAGGGATCCGACTCGTCGGCACCATCGTTGTGCCTCATGGGCCACACCGACGTGGTGCCGGTGTCACCCCAAGGATGGTCCCGGGACCCGTTCGGCGGAGAGCTGGTGGACGGCGAGGTGTGGGGGAGAGGTGCCGTCGACATGCTGAACCTGACGGCAGCCCAGGCCGTAGTGTTTCGGTCCCTGGCTGATCGAGGTTTCCGTCCCCGTGGAGACCTGATTTTCTTCGCGGTAGCCGACGAGGAGTCAGGGAGTGCCCACGGGGCCCGCTGGATGGCCGACCACGAGTGGGACGCCATCGCCGCTGACTACGTTCTGACTGAGAACGGAGGACTGCACTCAGGTGATCCTGACGCCCCAGCCATCGGAATCAACGTGGCCGAGAAGGGAGTGGCGTGGCGTCGCCTGACCGTACGAGGCGTTCCGGGACACGGCTCGGCGCCGTACCGAAGCGACAACGCCCTGGTGAAGGCGGCGGCCGTAGCCCAGCGCCTCGCCGACTACTCCCCGGAACCCCATTTTCACGAACTCTGGCGGGCTCAGGTCGAGGCCATGGGACTTACGGAGGAACATCGGGACCAGTTGCTGGACGAGGACCGGATCGACGATTACCTGGCCGGCCTACCGCAGACTCCGGTGGTTAACTGGCTAGCCGGGCACATGCACGCCTGCACACACACGACGTTCTCGCCCAACGTCGTCGTGTCACCCGGCAAGACCAACACCATCCCGGACCGAGTCAGCCTCGACGTCGATATCCGGACCATGCCTGGAGAATCCGCTGAGGAAGTGGCCGCCCATCTACGTGAAGCGCTCGGCGACCTTGCAGACCAAGTGGAGACTGAGATACTGATGGATGATCCGGCTTCATCCAGTCGAATCGATACAGCCCTGTGGGACTCCTTGGAGCGGGCGATTTCCAGACCCTTCCCATCCGCCCGCCTCAACCCCCAATTCATAGTGGGCTTCACTGACTCCCGGGTATACCGGGAAAAGGGGGCAGTGGCCTACGGTGCAGGCCTGTTGAGCCCCGCGGTGAGTGCCGGCGAGTTCTCCCGTCGGTTCCACGGCAACGACGAACGGATCGACGTGGAATCGCTGAGCCTGACCACGGGACTGTACCTCGACGTCTGTGAGGACCTCCTCCAATGACTGAGATTGGGAAAGGCCAGTTCGACCTTGAGACGGCCGTCGAACCCTTTGACGACGGACGGTTCGCCGTCGACGTCAGTGACCAGTGGAACATCGGCGACAATCCGAATGGTGGCTATTTGACCGCCATCGCGCTGCAGGCCCTCCGGAAGCTGGGACCACACGGCGACCCCATCTCGGTAACCACCCACTACCTCCGGCCCGGCTCAGGAGGGCAGCCCGGCGTGGTCACCACCGAGTTGGTGCGATCCGGACGGTCGGTCACTACCGGTCGGGCAACCCTCATCCAGAACGGCAGGCCCCGAATTGAGGTGTTGGCAGCCATGGGGGACCTCTCGGGGCAGTCAGGACACGACAATGAGATCACCATTGCACAACCAGTTGAAATGCCACCGCCCGAGGCATGTGTGGAACGCGACGGACTCGAGCAGGGCGTGAAGCTGTTCATCGCCAGTCGGGTCGACCTGCGGGTCCACCCGGATACGTCCATGGCCGGGAGGTCCACCGAGGCCGAGACCCTCGCCTGGATCCGTTTCGTCGACGGACGGGAACCCGACGCCCTGGGGTCCGTCCTTTTCAGCGACGCCTTTGCTCCATCGATATTCACCCGGCTCGGGCGGGTGGGCTGGGTGCCAACCATCGAACTGACCGTCCACGTGCGTCGCCGACCGGCACCGGGTTGGATGCTGGGCCGCTTCGTGACCGAAGACCTCTACGACGGCCGCATGGTGGAAGACGGTTGGCTATGGGACTCAGAGGGCACGCTGGTGGCCCGGTCCCGGCAGTTGGCGATGCTCCTACCCCACGCTGACACCAGTTCATGAATGGAGCAACAGACGGAGCCGAGCATGTGCACGACCTGGTGATTGCCGGGGGGTGCCTAGGTGTGGGGTGCGATGCTGACCTCGTGGTATTCGACGCCTCGTCAATCGAGGATCGCGCCACCTACTTGGAGCCCTATCTTGAGGCCCTGGGCGTAGACCACGTGGTCGTGGGTGGCTCACCGGTCATACGCAATGGCCAGTTCGGCGATGCCCGTCCGGGGCTTCGCTAATTGGCCTCAGGGGTCGAATAGGACCCAGATTTCCGATCAGGTTCCCGTCCACTCGGGGGCACGCTTCTCGGCAAACGCACGCGGGCCCTCCTTAGCGTCCTGAGAGGCCCAGACCGTTTTCAAGAGGGGTTGCTGGGCGGCCCACAACTCCTCCTCGGTGGCGCCCTGCGTGGCGCGGATCAGGGCCTTGGATGCCGCCACGGCGAGCGGTGCGTTCTGGGCGATTCGTTCGGCCAACGCGATCGCCTCGTCTAGCGCACCGCCGACAGCGGTGACTCGGGAAACGAGGCCGCGATCCGCTGCCTCCTGTGCGGTAATCGGATCGCCGGTAACAGCCATCTCCATAGCCTTGGCATAGCCCACGCGCGAAGGTAGACGGAACAATCCGGCACCGGCGGCGAAGAGGCCGACGCCGACCTCAGGGATACCGAGCTTTGCTCCCTCTGCGGCTACCAGCAGGTCACATGTCAGAGCCAACTCGAGGCCGCCAGCCAGGGCGAATCCCTCGATGGCGCCGATTAGGGGTTTATCGGCACCCTTGCTGACGTACTCCAGCATCGGACCGATGTCCTCACCGCGAGCGAACGCCTTGAGGTCCATGCCGGAACAGAAGCCCTTTCCAGCGCCGGTGAGCACACCGGCCGTTAACTCTGGATCTGCATTGAGTTCGCCGACCGCCGCCCACAGCCCGTGGGATAGGGGGCCATTGATGGCATTCATCGCCTCGGGGCGGTTCAGCGTGATGACCAGAACTCGGTCTCTGCGCTCGGTCAGGACGGCCGGAGGGTCCGGGGTGGTGGTCTCGTGGCTCATGTCGCTCCTACTTTGGTGGCATCCGGATGCCGCCGTCGACCCGGATGACTTCGGCATTCATATACGGGTTAGTGAGGAGTTCCATGACCATGAAGGCCAGTTCCTCGCCTGATCCCAGACGCCTCGGGTACAGGACCGATTGGCCAAGATGAGCTTTGAACGCATCGCTCTGCTCACCTTCTCCGTAGATCGGGGTGTCGATCAGGCCAGGGGCGATGGTGTTGACCCGCACGCCGACCGCAGAAAGGTCCCGCGCCACGGGGAGGGTCATTCCGACGATGCCCCCCTTGGAGGCCGAGTAGGCGGCCTGACCTATCTGACCGTCGAAGGCAGCAACCGAGGCCATGTTGACCACGGCACCACGTTGCCCGTCGTCGTCCAGCGGCTCGGTCTTAGCCATCGCACCGGCGGCCCGACTCAGTACGTTGAATGAGCCGATCAGGTTGACCCGGATAACGAACTCGAAGTGCTTCAACTCCATTGGTTCGTTGTCCCGGTTGATGGTCCGACCCGGATGCCCGAGACCAGCCGAGTTGACGAGTGCCCGTAGCGGGCCCATCTCCGAAGCAGCGGCCACGGCGGTATCCGCATCCTCGACACTGGTCACGTCGCACCTTACGAACAGGCCACCCAGTTCTGAGGCAACGGCCTGGCCGCGTTCCTCATTCAGGTCGGCAATAACGACCCGGCTTCCGGCAGATGCCAACTGCCGGGCGCTGGCCTCGCCAATACCCGAGGCGCCGCCGGTCACAAGTGAGGAACTTCCGTTGAGATCGATTCTGGCCATGGAGGCCTCCTGAACGCGTCGAAGTGTTGGGCGACTGGCCAATTCAGCCGTTGGGGAGCAGCACGGTTCGCGCCTCGGCACCAGCCTTCAGGGCCTCGAACGCTCCCTGGAGGCCGTCTAGACCGGCCGTGTGAGACACCAATTCGTCGAGCTTAAACCGGCCTTTCAGGTAGAGGTCGGCGATGAGCCGGAAGTCTCTGCGAGGCTTGCCGCCACCGGCCCGGATTCCAAGCAGGCTCTTGTTTTGGTGAAGGGCCTGGAACGGATAGGTGACCGTAGCCGTCAGGTCCGGTACGCCCACTGCGCAGATGTTGCCACCTGCCTTCGTCATAGGCAGGCAGTCAGCTAGCAGCTTGGTGGATCCCACCACTTCAAATGAGTGGTCTACTCCGCCACCGCTGAGTTGCTGGACGGCAGCCACCGAGTCGAAGTCGTCGCCGTCGGCCAGTAGGAAGTCGGTAGCACCAAACTCGAGAGCCATCCGTTCCTTGGATGCCGCACGATCCACAGCAATTACCTGCGAGGCACCGGCCAGCGAGGCTGCCTGAATGACGTTCAGACCGACGCCACCGGCGCCGATGACCACACAGCTGTCGCCGATACCCACACGAGCGCGATTGAACACCGCACCGGCACCCGTCATGACACCACATCCGATGAGGGCGGCTGAAGGGAGGGGTACCTCCTTCGGAATGGGCACGGCCTGGTTCTCGTGCACGATGGTCTCCTGAGCGAAGGCCCCCAGGTTGGCGAAGCCCCATAGCGCCTGCTCACCCTCGGTGTGGGTGTAACGCAGCCCTCCGAAACCACAGTTGCCGGGTTCACCGTCCTCACACGTCGCGCAGTGACCACAGTTGCCGAAGGTCGACAGGACGACATGATCTCCAACCTGACAGTAGGTCACTGCGTCTCCAACCTCGGCCACGACACCAGCCGCCTCGTGACCAGGGACCAGCGGCGTTGGCATGTAGTACTTGCCGTGAATGCAACTCAGGTCGCTGCCACACACCCCGGCGGCCATGACTTCCACCCGGACCTGCCGGGGTTCGAGGGGTGCAGCGTGTTCAAGGTCGTCGGAGAGGCGGACGTATTCTTCTCCGTCGCCTTCTTGGATGAGTCCCTGCATGGCGTACTCCATTCAGACCGGGGTCGATCCCGGCCATCATCGCCCTCGACGCCTGCCGGGGCCAACGCGCGGCGCCCGTGGCCCTCAGCGGAACAACCTTCAGGCGTCGAGGCTGGCCCAGAACTCTGCAAGAACCACCGCCGCCTCAGCTGGCCGTTCACACATCCACCAGTGGCCAGCCCCATTCAGCGGTACGTGGTGAGCTCCAAGGCGTAGAGCCATCTCGGCGGCGCGGCCGGCCGGTCCAACGTAAGGATCCTCTGACGGATCTATGGCCAGCCCCGGGGGGAGGTCCATGGAGGACAGGGCCAACCCGAGATCCGATACCGCTGGCTGG
Source organism: Acidimicrobiaceae bacterium (assembly GCA_002714485.1). Classification (GTDB taxonomy): domain Bacteria; phylum Actinomycetota; class Acidimicrobiia; order Acidimicrobiales; family MedAcidi-G1; genus UBA9410. The sequence continues at coordinate 6,428 of PAXM01000019.1, read as the reverse complement.
GCTCCGGACCGATACAGCGGCAGAATGCAGTCGGCGATCCCGTCCAGCGAGTCGGCAACATCGGCCGCAGCGACGGGACCCATGCCAGCCGCCGTCATCATGGCGATCGTCTCCTCCCGGGACGCTGCCCGCATGCCCAACACGATCTCCTCGCCGATTTCAGGCGTCTGCCAGAGTTGCGCCATGTCATGCCAGACGTAGTCCGGGTGGATGAGACCGATGCAGTCGCACGCCCATGATCTCACCAGGTCGGGCCGAGCCTGGAGAAGACCGAAGACATGACCCGCTCCCCAGTCGTGCCCCACGACGTCGACCGGCCCGCGGGGGTTGAGACGGATAATCTGGTCGACCAGCCAGTCTCGATACTCCTCTCGGGTCGCGCCCCAGCCCTCAGGGATCGGAGCACCAAAGCCGGGTGGTTCGAGTAGGACCATGTCGGCTGCGCCGCTGCCAGCGAGTTCTTCAACCAAGTCGTCCCAGATGGCGTCGGTCTCAGGGTTGCCGTGTACGAATGCGATGGTCATCGGATTAATTCCTCTCCTCTCGCTACGAGAACAGTTGGCGAACCTCTAGCCCCGCTCGGGAAGGTCGTATTCGGCCATGTAGTACGGGGCGTCCTCGTCGAAGGTAGTCAGGGTGATCGGGTCCGATACCCGGCCGACCGGGCGGACGCCGCTGCCAGCTATTTCGCTGGCGTCGTCACCAAACTCTGAACGAGCCGCGCTGATCAAGGTCAGCAACTCAGCCACCACTTCGGGGTGTTCATCGACGAGGTCGTGGCGTTCGCCGATGTCGTGCACTAGGTCATAGAGCCGGACCCGCTCCTCGTTCCACTTGCGAACATGGAGCTTCCAGCGGCCCAACCGGACCGCCTCCACGTTGCCGCCCAGCATGTAGAAAAATGGTGCCTCGTCAGGGCCATCGCCGCCATACAGCAGGCTGCCCAGATCCCGGCCGTCAAGCGTCCGATCGTCAGGAACGTCAACCTCGCACCAGCCAGCGATGGTCGGGTAGAGGTCCATGGCGTTGACGACGTCCTCGATGATTCGCCCAGCCGAAACTCGGCCGGGCCAGCGCACGATGCAGGGCACCCGCTGGCCGCCTTCCCACGTGGTGCCTTTAGCCGCACGCAGGGGCCCGTTACTGCCGCCCCCATCGCGGATCAGCGCACCGTTGTCGCTCGTGAAGACCACGACGGTGTCGTGGTCAAGCCCCAAAGATTCCAGCTCACGTAGTAGGACCGCGGTCGACCAGTCGATGCAGTGCACAGCGGCCCCGTACCGACCATTTGAGGATGTCCGTACGAACCGATCCTGAACGTAGATAGGCAAGTGCACGTACAGGTGGGCCAGGTACAGAAAGAACGGACGGTCCCGATTGTGGCGGAGGAACTGCACTGCGTCGGCCACGTAACGTTCAGTCAGGGCCGCTTGGTCGGGCTGCTCGGCCACCACTTCCTCGTCGAGCATGAGGGGTAGTGGCGGTCGTTCCGCCAGCATTGGCGCGTCCTTGGGCACTGGCGTACCGAGTGCCGCCATCGTCTCCCTGTACGGACCGACCATTTCCGGAGAGGCCTGTCGTCCCATGTCGTTGCTGTACGGGAGCCCGAACCAGCCGTCGAAGCCGTGGCGAGTCGGGAGAAAGTCGGGTTGATCGCCGCAGTGCCACTTGCCGACGATGCGTGTTGCGTACCCCGATTCCTGCAGGAGACGGGCGATGGTGATCTCATCAGGGTGCAGACCCTGAGCCTGGCCAGGGAAAAGGACAGGGGCGTTGTCAATGCTTCGACCGCCAAATCCAACCCTCAACGGGTAGCTGCCGGTCAGCATGGCAGCCCGCGACGGCGAGCAGAGCGGCGAGGCCATATAGAAATTGGTGAACCGGGCGCCCTCGTCGGCCATGCGGTCCAGTGTCGGAGTGTGGTGCTGATCAGAGCCGTAACACGACAGGTCTCCCCAGCCGAGATCGTCGCAGTTGATGAGGATGACGTTGGGCCGTTGGGTCATGTCGAACCTCCGAGTCGATCATCGTGGGCCAGGCGTCCGTCTGCCGAATCGGGGCCGGTCCGGGTGTCCCGCTACGGTCGCCCCATGGACGAGAACGAGGGAATAAGCCAACGGGTCGAAATGGAGTGGGAGACGCCCTCCCACGATGAGATCATCGAGATCTCCAAGAGTCATGTCGTCGGTCTTGAAATGACTGACGACGATGCTGTCTGGCGCGTGGCAGGGATGCACCACATCCTGCTGCACACCATCGGTCGCCGGTCGGGCAACGAACATAAGGTGGCCCTGCCGTTCTGGCGTGACGCTGAGGGCCACCGGATCGTGGTCGGTTCCTTTGCCGGCGCCCATAACGATCCAGCCTGGGTGCTGAACCTTCGAGATCGAGACGCCAATCCGCGCGTGAAGGTCCGAATTCAGGGAGGAATGTACTGGTCGGAGCACGAGGTACTCGACGAGGGGGCGGACCGAGACGCCCAATGGTCGGCCATGCTGCTCGACCGTGCCTGGTACGCCAATTATCAGTCGAAGACCGATCGGACGATCCCGCTGGTGCGCCTAGCCGAAACCGAGGCCATCTCTGACTGACGCCATGACCTATCGGGTCCGGGCCACTCGGCCGATGGAGACCCGGAATGGTGACTCCTCATGGAGTGATCCTCGGCTGGGTGGGACTCATCGTCAGGTTGTCCCTAAGGCAGCCCCGCCCGTGGATACTCGACGCGCACTGTCCAGATGGCCCCACCGCCCACGCCGACTGTGTCGATTTCCCTAGCGCCTGGTGCGGTGATGCAGTGGAGGATGCGGCCGTCGTCACCGCCCAGCATGCAGGCGTAGGCCTTCTGGGATCGTCCGAGGTCCGGCATGGGTATGCGGTCGGTGATCTCACCGCCCTCAAGGATCCGGATCACGTCACCGCCGCCCGCATCGGCGACCCAGATGCCGCCTGCCTCGTCCAGGCAGCACCCGTCCGGATAGACCCCGGGTGCCTCAGCCCAGACCCGAGGGTCGCCTAGGAGGCCACCTTTTAGAATCGGAAAGGCGGTCATTCGCGAACCGAAGGTCTCGCCCACGATGAGCGTCGCCCCGTCCGGGGTGATGACCGTTCCATTCGGAAAGTCGAGTCCGGCGGGACCAGCCGTGGCCGTGCCATCGGGCTGGACGATGGCCAAGGCTGCCGCCACCGGGTTGGCGCGATCGGTCTCGATGTCGAAGCCGAAGTTACCTACATAGGCCGTACCCTCGGCTCCCACTACCATGTCATTGCAGTGCCAGGTGGCTATCTCGGCTAGGTCGGTGTGTACGGAAATCTGGCCAGCAGTGACACGCCAGACCTGACGGGCCGTCATGGCCACTACGAGCAGGTCGCCGTCGGGGAGCCAACCGAGCCCGGAGGGACGCTCCTCGCCCATCTCGACCATCGCCTCCCGATTACCGATCGAATCGACGGCATAGACCCTGTGTTGGTGGAAGTCGCTGTACCAGAGCCGCCCGTCGTGCCAGCGCGGGCCTTCGCCGAAGTCCAAGCCATCGATCAACAGCGTGGGTTCGTGCATTGGATCCTCCATCCGACGGGGTTTCAGGAATCTAGGTTTGACGAGAGCCCCCAGCCGAGGTGGGCGGTGATCTAGATGCAAAGCCGTCGTGGTTGCTCCGGTGACACGACTGTCAGTGGGCGGCACCTAGCCTGCCGACCTCATGGGTTTTCGTTCGCTGGTGCCATACGTCTGGCCGATTTATGGGCCATGGATGTCAGCCAGCCTTGGGATGAGCATCCTCCTGGTGTCCCTACCTATTGTCCTCGTGGTCGACGGCCACGGCTACGCGTTGGCAGCCCTAGTGGCAGGTGCCGGAGGTGCCGGTGCGGCGGTCTTTGCTCTGCCAGTGGGGTGGGCAACTGATCGTTGGGGACCGGCTCGGGTTGGAGTGGCCGCACTGGGGACCATGGTCGTGACCGCCACCATTATGGCGTCCACTACCCGGCCGCTGGTGCTCGGAGCGGCCCACCTCGTGTTCGGCGGCAGCTCCCTTGCAGTGATGTTGTCTCGGCAAGCCGACCTGACCCGCCGCATCCCAGTTGCTCTGCGTGGCCGAGCTATGTCACTGATGGGCGGCACCCTGCGGTTCTCGGTCCTTATGGGGACGGTCGCAGGTGGCGTATTGGTCGACCTTGCTGGTGCCCGGTGGAGCTTCCTGGCGGCTGGTCTCGGTGCGGCGATCGGCATTCCTGCAGTACTGCCTGGTGCTCGCACTCCTGGTTGGGAAGTGGCCCCCATCGGTGCCGCTGGACCCGGCCTCATAGAGGTACTTCGGGCCAATCGTCAGCGCCTCCTGCATGCCGGATTGTTCGGTATGACGGCCATGACCGCACGGGAGGGGCGAATGGTCCTCCTTCCCCTGGTAGGGGTGGCTCTAGACCTCCGGCCATCGACTATTGGGATACTGGTGGCAGCGGGCTATGCCGCCGACCTGGCCCTCTTCCCGCTATCCGGGTCGGTCATGGACCGGTTTGGGCGCTTGGCCGCCATGGTTCCCGCCTACGGCCTCCTCGTTGTGGGCTTCCTCTCCCTGTTGGCCGCAGACTCGGCCAGCGGCGTACTAGTAGCCGGATTGGTAATGGGTCTCGGCAACGGCCTGAGTGCTGGTTCGCTCTTCACTCTCAGCAGCGACCTGGCACCGTCGAAGGGCACGGCGTCGTTCCTCTCGGGTGTGGCGCTCCTAACTGACATGGGTCGGTTTCTAGGTCCGCTCCTAGTCGGCATGGCTGCCACATGGTGGGGGCTGGACGCCGCTGCCGTGGTTCTGGCTACCGTCATGGCCGCGGGGTTGATCTGGTTGATCTGGCAGGTGGGTGAGACCGGCAAGGTTCCAACCACTCGTCCCTAGCAACACGGCTGCGCCAACACTCTTGGGGGAACCTCATGCACTTCGTGATCCATGCCATCGACCGATCAGACGCGGGCAGTCTGCGGTCGCAAATTCGGCCTGCCCACCTTGACTACTTGGGCGGATTCGACATCACCTTCGGCGGTCCGATGCTTGACGATGACGGTGCGATGTGCGGTTCGCTGATCGTGGTGCAAACCGAGAACCGCGCGGCCGCTGAGGCATTCGCCGCTGGTGATCCATACGCGCTGGCGGGCCTGTTTGAGTCGGTGGTCATCACCGCCATGAAGCCCGTTCTGGGCGTCTGAGCAAGATCTCAGGCCAGGTCAGCGAGGAATGCCAGCATTGCAGCGTTGACTACCTCCGGCTTCTCGAGGTTGGCGCTGTGCCCGGCACCGTGCACTACGACGAATTCCGATGGGCCACCCAGTCCTTCAGCTAATGCCCGACCCTCAGCGATATCGATTCCCATGTCCACGTCACCGTGGAACGTGATGGCCGGACAGGTGATCTCGCCGATCCTGTCCACGATTGAATCCCGTTCAAACAGGCATTCTTTGGCGTCGGTCCACTGCACGAGTGGCCGGGCCGTCCATCTGGCCCTCCACCAACTGGCATCGAAGCCAGGTCCGAAGAGCGCCATCTGGAGGGCATCACCCATCTCGCCACTCATTCCCATGGTCATGCCCGCGTCGAATAGCGCCTGAAAGCCTGCGCGCCCCTCATCTGAGAAGACCCCTGCTTCGGAGTCGACCAGAACCAGAGCCCGCACTCGCTCAGGGGCGGTCAGGGCTGCGCGCAGCGACAAAAATCCTCCCTGTGACATGCCGCCGAGCACGGCCCGCTCGATTCCCAGGTAGTCCATGAGACTCAGGACGTCGACGGCCAGATCCCAGTAGTCGAAAGGGGCGGTGTAGCTGGTCTGGCCCCAACCCCGTTCGTCGTAGGCGACAACCCGCCAGCCGGCGGATACAAGCGGGCTGACTTGGTGCTCCCACATCTCATGACCCATGGCGAAGCCATGGCTGAGGATGATGGCATCAGCGTCGGTCCCAGCCTCTGGGACTGAGTCCTGGTAGTGGATGGTCTGGCCGTTTACGGCGGCGAAGGGCACGAAGTCTCCTGTGTAGGGGTTGCGAATTGGTGAGCGGGGCTGACGGTAGTCGGGGCCGGCGCACCTAGATTCAGCGGGTGTCGACTCTTTTGGAACCGGTTAGCTTTGGCGCCATTGATCTGGCCAACCGGGTTGTGATGGCACCCATGACGTGCTCGCGTACTGAGGTGGATGGCAACGCCACTGACCTGCCAGCCGGGTTCGCCGATGGCCGTGCTCCGGAGCGATTCGACCCCAGAACCTTGTACACGCCGAGTCCGCTCGTCTACACGGAACTCCCTGAATGCTGACGGCTGGGTACATTTCATCGTTGGCGCAACCTTTGTGTGGCGTTGGGGCGATTTACTGGATCTGCTGCAAGCCCCTGGTGAATTCACGACAGGTGGCGACCAAGGGAGGAACCTCATGAAGGCCTTGGAATTGCG
>PAXM01000018.1 GCA_002714485.1 Acidimicrobiaceae bacterium | reverse complement strand
GCACGTGGTGGTGGCCACGTCTCCCACCATGAGGGCCACGTCCAAGTCGATCCAGCCGCAGCCGGCGTCGTCGACCTCGGTACCGGTCACTGTGGCCGTGAAGACCATGTGGTCGCCGGGGAACACCGACGTGTTCATGCGGAAGGTCATGCGTCCCAGCCGACCGGTGGGTCCGGTCCAGTCGGTCACGTAGCGCTCGAACCAGGCGGCCTGGTTCGGGGTGTTGAGGAAGATGTCCTGCGTGCCATTGCGGTTGATGGCAAAGTCCCGGTCGTGGTGCATGGGACGCCAGTCCCGCGAGGCAAGGGCACCCAGTACCACTGTGGTGGCTGTGACGTCGACGCCCAGTTCGGGCAGGACGTCACCAATTGACACGTCTCCGTGGACCAGTCGCTCCGTGGTCTCGCTCACGAGCCGGCCTCCGTGGGTCGTCGATAGCCGAAGGCGGTGTAGGACTCCACGCCTAGCAGGGCGTCGTCCTGGTTCAGGTACTCCACGTCGATGGTCCAGAAGCGGCCGTGGCCTAGACGGGTGGTCTTGGGCTCACTGATTGAACGCAGGATCTGTCGGGACCTGACCCGGTCGCCGATCCGGACCGGGTCGTAGAAGGTGTTGGTGTTTGACGAGATGATGGCCTCGGGGAGGTTCAGGTCGTTCTTGAGGTCGAAGTGGGCTTGGAGTGGCACGGCCGGTTCGGTCCGACCCGGGGACCAGTGGTGAGGACGGAACCAGACCGAGAGCATGGTCGGCGGGGCGATGGGGCCGTCGGTCAGGGCATCGGCCACCCCGTCGTCCCAGAACAGCGGATTGCCGTTTTCGACGGATGCACAGGTCGTCCAGATGTAGCCGTGCTCGACGGGGAAGCCGCCTTCCTCCTCGTACTGGACGAGGCCGATGCGGTCAGTGACCGTCTCAGGGACGGGGGGAAGTTCCGGCGTAACGGTCTCGGCGTTCATGCAATCGCCCCCTCGGCCCGCAGGGTGGCCAACTCCATGGCATCCAGTCCGGCCCAAGTCAGGACCTCGTCAGTGGCCGGTTGGGCCATGTCGTGCACCGGCAGGCCGGAGGCGTCTACCTGACCGGCCAGTGGGGCGGCCACCTGGGCGATGGGCCCGGCCGTCGGGTGGATCACCTCGGTGAAGGCTCCCCGGGACTGGAACTGTTCGTCGGCCAGCAGCTCGGGTACGTCCAGTACCGCGGTGACGCAGGCGTCGGCTGGCCCCAGGAGTTCCACCCACTCGTCACGGCCTCGGCCGGCGAAGGCCGCTGTGAAGTCGGCCCGCATGGCGTCTACGGCTTCGTCGTCGTACTGGTGGTCTGCCCATCGGTCGCAGCCCAAACTCCGACACAGGTTGGCGAAGAAGCGGGGTTCGATGGCACCCACGGCCAACCAACCTCCGTCGGCCGCCTGGTAGAGGTCGTACCAGGCGTATCGACCGGTGAGCAGGCCGTGGCGCGGCCCGGGCTCGGTGCCGTCGGCCAGATACTCGTCGACGGCCAGGGACATGAGTGACAGCACTCCGTCGGCGATGGACACGTCTAGGTGGGTGCCTTCGCCGGTGGTTCCCCGGGCGGTGAGGGCGGCGCAGATGGCAGCGACCGCGTGCAGCCCGCCGCCGGCGCTGTCGGCCACCGTGGCACCGGGCAGAGCCGGCCCGCCGTCGGCTGTCCGGCCCGAGCAGTGGAGGTAGCCCCCGACGGCTAGGTAGTTGATGTCGTGGCCCGCCCACTGGGCCCGGGGGCCCGTCTGGCCGAAGCCGGAGGTCGAGCACAGCACGATGCCTGGGTTGACGGCCCGCAGAGCCTCGTAGCCGATGCCGAGGCGGTCTACGACGCCTGGTCGAAAGCTCTCAATGACTACGTCGGCTTCGGCGATCAGTCGTAGGAAGGCGCTCCGTCCACCATCGGATTTGAGGTCGAGGAGGACGCGACGCATCCCCCGGTGGGCGCTGTATGCGTAGGCCGGCGGGGTGATGTGTACGTCGGCGTCGCGGGGTACTGGACCCACCTTGATGACGTCGGCACCCCAGTCGGCCAGCCACCGGGCGGCGCGTACTGCGGGCCCCACCGAGGCGAGGTCTAGCACGGTGATGCCGTCGAGGAGGGGGCGATCGGTGGTCATGTCAGGGTCTGGTCGTTCTGGAGGATTCCGGTCAGAAGTTCTTGGGGAGGCCTAGGCCGCGACGGGTGATGATGTTCTTCTGCACCTCGGAGGTGCCGCCGCCGATGGTGTCCAGCACCGTGTAGCGGTAGGTCGACTCGGCCCGGCCGACCATCGGTGCCTCCTCGGTGCCCACCCTGAGTTGAGTGCCGGGGCCGCCCAGGTCCATTGAGGCGTCAGCCAGCACCTTGGAGAACTCGGTGGTAAACAGCTTGTACTCCGAGGCCTCGATGGTTGGGGGTGCGCCACCGGTGGCCTCGGCCTTCACCGAGGCGTCCACGACCCTAAGGCCCATGACCCGGGCCACCTCGGCGGTGGTGGCAAGCCGGGCGATCCGGGATCGCACCTTCGGGTCGTCTTTGAGTGGTTGGCCGTCGCGGGAGGCGGTGCGTACGTACTCGATGAGCAGGTCGAGGCGCTGCTTGACCGGTGAGAAGGTGAACATGGTGAACCGTTCGATGTCCAGGGCCTGGGAGATGTATTGAAACCCGTGGTCCAACTGGCCGACCACGTACTCATCGGGGACGAATACATCGTCGAAGAAGACGTCGTTGGTGCGCTCGTCGCCCATCGTCCAGATCCCCTGCACGGTGATGCCGGGATGGTCCAGCGGCACTAGGAACAGGGTGATGCCCGAGTGCTTGGGGGCGTCGGGGTTGGTTCGGGCGCCCACCCAGTACCACTCGGCGAAGTGGGCCGACGTGGTCCAGGTCTTCTGGCCGTTGAGGATCCAGCCGCCACTGGTCTCGGTGGCCTTGAGCTTCATGGCCGCGGCGTCCGAACCGGCCTCGGGTTCGCTGTAGCCGACCGCGAACTCCACCTCGTTGGCAAGGATCTTGGGTAGGAACTCCTCCTTGAGGAACTCTGAGCCGTGGGCGATCAGGGTCTTGCCGATGATGCCGACGCCCTTGCCGATCTGGGGACCACCACGCGCGGCGAGGGCCTCGTTGAGGATGTACTCGTAGACGCCCTCGCCCTCCTGACCGCCGTACTCCCTCGGCCAGGTGATGCCGAGCCAGCCTTGCTCGCCCATCTTCTTCATCAGCGCTCGGCGCTTGGGTGTGTCGACAATCTGGGCCATGTTCTCCCGGGTGAGGTCGAATACCTCGGGATCGTCGTTGGCGTCGAGGAAGGCTTCAACCTCGGCCCGGAAGGCCTCTTGCTCAGGGGTGAAGTCGAAGTCCATGGGCGTCCGCTCTGAAGGAAGGTAATCTGACGGTCCGTCAGATAAGAACGGTATCGGAGGCGGAAGCCATGAACACGACCAGGGGAATCCTCGCCTATGGCGCCCACGTTCCCTACTGGCGACTCGCCCGGTCCGAGATCGCCTCGGTCATGGGCGGGGCAACTGGCCATGGCCACCGCGCCGTGGCCTCCTTCGACGAGGACACCACGACCATGGGAGTGGCCGCCGCCCGTCGGGCATTGGCCACCACATCGGGAACCGCTCCCGACGCCCTCTGGTTCTCGACCGTGGCGCCGGCGTACCTTGACAAGACCAACGCCACGGTGGTGCACGCCGCCCTCCGACTGGACACTTCGACCCCTGCACTGGACTTCGGCGGTGCACAGCGGTCGGCCGTTGGCGCCCTACGGGCTGGCCTCACCGGCCCGGGTCGAACTCTGGTGGTGGCGTCCGACATCAGGATCGGCCTGCCCACCGGACCCGAGGACGGCGGGGGCGGTGATGCCGCGGCAGCCATCCTCACCGGGTCGTCCGACGACGGCCCACTGCTGGCCGAGTACCTGGGCGGGGCCTCGACCACTGGCGAATTCACCGACCGCTGGCGTACGCCGGGCAGCGCCCACTCCCGCACGTGGGAGGACCGCTTCGGCGAGCAGGCCTACGTGCCCCTGGTCAGACGGGCATGGGCCGACGCCCTGGCTGCCACTGGCCTTACAACAGACGACGTCACCGTCGCCGTGGCTACCGGGCTACACGACCGGGCTACCAGGAAGGCCGCTGCGGGCCTCGGGGTGGCCGTGGCCGACGACCGGTCGGCCACCGTGGGCAACACCGGGGCCGCCCACCCGGCCTTGCTGCTGGCCGATGTGCTGGACGACGCCGAGGCCGGTGCCGTGGTGGCTCTCGTAGTGCTAGCCGATGGCTGTGAAGTGCTGTTGTTCCGGGCCACCGACGCCCTTCCAGTTGGCCGGCCGGACCACTCGGTGGCTGCCCAGTTGGAGGGCAGGGCTGACGTGACCTACGCCCGCTACCTGTCGTGGCGTGGCCTGCTGGAGGTCCAGCCCCCCAACCGGCCCGAGCCGAACCGGCCGTCGTCATCGGCTGCCCTGCGCCGCACCGACTGGAAGCACGGCTTCGTCGGGGCCACTGACCGGACCACCGGCATTACCCACCTTCCGCCTAGTCGGGTGGGCATCGCAGGCGGAGAGTTGGACGACATGGACCAGGCCCCCATGGCCGACGTCACCGGCACCATCGCCACCTTCACCGTGGATCATCTCGTCTATTCCCAGAGTCCTCCGGTGGTGTTCGCGGTGGTCGACTTTGACGGGGGCGGTCGCATGCCCATTGAATTGACCGACGTCGACACGGCCATGGTGGCCATCGGCGACCGGGTGGAGATGACGTTCCGTCGGATGTTTACCGCCGACGGTCTGCACAACTACTTCTGGAAGGCCCGCCCCGTAGGGGGCTGACCGGCCGCCGAGNGTCGAGGAGAGTACGAACATGGCATCGCACGGGATCCTGGATCAGGTGGCCATCGTCGGCATGGGGTGCACCCCGTTTCGCGAGCACTGGGACAAGTCGCTGGACGACCTACTCATCGACGCCCACGGACTGGCGCTGGACTCGGCGGACATCACCAAGGATGACGTGGACGCCTACTGGTACGGCACGTCGCAGTCGTCGGCCTCGGGCATCTCCCTGGCCACCCCACTCCGCCTGGACAACCGTCCGGTCACCCGGGTGGAGAACTATTGCGTTACTGGGTCCGAGGCCTTGCGGCAGGCCTGCTACGCCGTGGCCTCCGGCGCCTACGACGTTGCCGTGGCCATCGGTGGCGAGAAGGTCAAGGACAGTGGATACCAGGGCCTCAACGCCTTTCCCATCCCCACCGATGGGACCAACCGCACCCTGACCGCGGCGGCCATGTTCAGCCTGATGCTGCCTGCCTATGCCGAGCGGTACGGCGTGGACGAGGAACGACTGCGGTACGTGGTGGCGAAGATCGCCGAGAAGAACCACTTCAACGGGGCCCGCAATGACCTCGCCCAGTTCCGACGCGAGACGTCAGCTGAGGCCATCTGCGACATGGCTGCCGTGGCCGGACGGCTGTCGGTCTTTGACTGTGCCGGCGTGGCCGACGGTGCCGCAGCGGCTGTCGTGGTTTCCGCCGACCGGGCTACCGACTACACCGACGCCCCGCTCTACGTGAAGGCCCTGTCGTTGGTGGCCGGCAATGGGGCAGGTCTCGTGGACCAGGCATTCGACTTCACCACGCTGCCCGAGTGCGTCGCGGCTGCCACCGATGCCTACGCCCAGGCTGGGATCACCGACCCTCGGACCGAGTTGGCCATGGCCGAGGTGCACGACTGCTTCACCCCGACCGAGCTTGTCCTCATGGAGGACCTCGGATTTAGCGGCCGGGGTCAGGGCTGGAGCGACGTTCTGGAAGGACGATTTGCCATCGATGGAGACCTGCCCGTCAACACCGACGGTGGACTAAAGAGCTTCGGCCATCCCGTGGGTGCCAGCGGTCTGCGCATGCACTACGAGGCATGGCTCCAACTCCGCGGCGAGGCGCCGGGCGAACGCAGCGTGGCCACGTTGGACACCCGCAGTCGTGCCCTGGTGCACAACCTTGGTGGCTATCCGGGTGAGATGGTTTCCTTCGTCGGTATCTGGGGTACCGAGAAGGGTTAGGGCGACAGGGCCAGCCAGGCGTCGAGGACGGCCTCATCGCCGAATACCTCGAGGGTGGGCTGACGGCGGCCCCACACCAGCAGAACGAGGTCTGAGGCACTACCCCGTGCCGCGGCGTCTCCCTTGGCATGCTCGTGGCTGACTATCAGACGGTCATTCTGGGCTGACAGGAGCCATTCGCCATCGCCGTCGGTGCGATGCAGGTGCAGCGTCGACGTTGGAAAGTCGGTGACCGGCCCACGCATCTGGTGGCGCCATGCCACATCTAGGATCTCGGCAACCCCGTCGTGGGCCAGTTCGGCGTCGATCGGCTGGGGCTTACCAGCGGCGTTCTCTGCGTCCCAACGGTGGACAGCATTCTCGTGGGCCATTCGACGGATCACCCACGCCACCTTCCGGTCCTCTGGTTCACACCAGTTCCAGCACGGAGTCTCCGGATCAAGGCTGGCCAGAAGGGTGACCAGGTTGCTGAGTCGATCGGCGGCTGTCGAATCGTCATCTCCGGGGCGGGTCGATTTGTCCGGTGAGGCGGCCTCCACCTGGGCTGCCATGAACAACCAGACGCCGGCCATGTGGGCGACCAGACCGTCGGCGTCCCAGTCTGGGCAGTGTTCGATGCGGGCGGTGGGGTTCCGGTCGGCAACGGCTAGCAGGGTGCGTCCTTCGCGTTCGACGGCGGTCAGCAGTGTGTCAAGGTCCATGGTCGGAGTCTCTCCCACTGAGCCGACCTATTCCTTGTTGGGTTCCGCGCTTGGATCGGCGGGGTCTTCGTCGGGGGCTTCGCCTCCCGGTGGGAGGCGCTGGTCCTGATCGCGTAGGAAGGCTTCCAACTCTGCGGCTAGATCGTCGCCGCTGGGCATCAGGTCCTCGCTCCGGTCGACCTGGGATTCGAGGCGGTGCACGTGGGCGGTCACCTCGGCATCGCCGGCCACCGCTTCGTCCACCCGCAACTGCCACTCGCTGGCCGGGCCATCCAGGTCGGCGAACGCTGTGTCCACTCCGCTGACCTGTTCGAAGCGTCGCAGCAGGGACCGAGTTGCCTTCGGGTTGGGGGATTCGGGCAGGTAGTACGGCACCGACACCCGCAACGAGATCACCGGCATGCCGGCCTGGTCCAGCGTGTCGGTCAGGACCCCAACCAGGCCGGTTGGCCCTTGGTAGGACGGCCGGTCTAGGCCGAGTCGGTCGGCTAGGTCGCGGTTGGCACTGCTGGCCGTCACGGCGGGTGGCCGGGTATGGGGGGACATCCCGCTCATCGACCCGAGGGTCACCACCAGTTGCGACCTAGTGCGTGTCGCCGCAGTCCGTAGGGCCTCGGCGAAGGTCCGCCAGCGAAGGTGGGGTTCCACGCCGGATACCAGCACCAGGTCGCGTTGGCCGTCGGGGGTCCGAACGGCTAGCACCCGATTGGATGGCCAGTGGACCTGTCGTGTTCCGCTGCCGTCGAATCCGACGATCGGCCGCTCCTGGGTGAAGTCGAAGAAGGTCTCTGGGTCTACGTCTCCCACCTCGGCGCTGTCGAGGCGCTCGACCAGCCATTCCACGGCCGAGGTAGCTGATCCCGCCGCGTTGAACAGTCCCCTGAAGGCCACGACGAGGATCGGTCGGTCTAGTTGCTCGGCGAGCAGGGTGTCGGCCGTCCAGCGCAGTTCATCCATGGCGACAGGCTCGCAGATGGGGAACCCGAACCGGGGATCCAGTCGTATCGATTCCGAGAGACCGTGCGAGTATCCGGAGATGAAGCCAGCCGATGACCTCCACCCTCCCTACCGGTGGCTACTTCTCAGCGGGTTATGCAGCATTTACTTCACTTTTGGGTTGTTGGTTATGTCGATTCCTCCGCTAGTCGGCGAGATCAGGGCCGACCTCGGTCTGAGCCGCAGCGCCATGGGTCTAGCTATTGGCGCTTGGCCACTCATCTACATCGTGAGTTCCCCCGTCTGCGGACAACTGCTGGATCGCCTAGGTGTGCGTCGAGGTATCGCGCTGGGGTCCCTTGTAATGGCGGCCAGTGGGTTCTTGCGTGCCTCTGCGGGAGGGTTGGGGTCGTTCTGGTTGGCTATCGCGCTTTTTGGCCTTGGTGGACCACTCGTATCGGCTGGTGCACCGAAAGTCGTTGGCCTCTGGTTTGTCGATGAGCGAGAGCGACGTCTGGCTATTGGGTTCTACAGCGCTGTGCCGGCTATCGGGGGTATCGCTGCTTTGGTCCTGTCCAACTCAGTACTTATGCCTCTCACTGGGTCTTGGCGGACGACCATTGTGATCGAGACGGTGATGGTTGTGCTGGCGCTGGTGGTTTGGTTGGTGATCTCAGGCCGTGGGCCCGAGCCGCCATTGAGCACTCGGCCGGCCACCACGGGGTCCAACAGTCCACGGTTTCTGCTCGCTAGTTCAGAGTTCCGGCTCATTCTCCTACTAGGCGTCGGCGTATTTTTTATCTTCCATGGCCTGGCAGGTTGGTTGCCTGAGGTCTTGCGGGAACACAGTGGGTTCTCGTCCATGGCAGCGGCCAACTGGGTTGCCCTCGGTGCGTTCGTAGGAGTGGTTTGTGTGTTGGTTCTGCCCAGCCGGACGGAGCGGCAGAAACTTGCGACAACCATGGCCGTTGTTCTGGCACTAATCGCCGTGGCAGTCCTAGCCGTGGTGTGGTTACCCACCTGGTTGATTCCCATTCCGGTGGCTATTGCCGGGGGGCGATCCGTCCTGCTGCCCCTCATCCAAGTTGCTCTGCTGGAATCAGAGCCCGTTGGGCCGAATAACACGGGGCTGGCCTCCGGCCTGTGGTTTGGGGTGGCTGAGATAGGGGGGGTTGCCGGGCCGCTTGTGGTGGGTTGGGTAGCCGACACTTCTGCTGGCTTTGCGGGGGCCTTTGGCGTTGTAGCCGCAGTGTGTGTAGTCATGCTCCTTCCGATTTCCCGGCTCCACCGGCTCACCAGAGGAGGGGTAGGTTTAATCACTCCCTCACCGCAGGTTGGGCCCGGCGACGGCCGTACCCAGGAGCACGATGACCACTGACGAAGCAGCGGCCAGCTCGACGGCTGCCTACGCCGGATTCACCGGCGAGGTTGGACGGATCATGTCGACCTCAACCCCGGCCTGGCCGCGCCCGCCTGTCCCTCCCACCGGGGCACCCAACGTCCTCGTCGTGCTGGTCGACGATTTGGGATACAGCGACGTGGGCTGCTTCGGATCCGAGATCGACACGCCGCACGTCGACCGATTAGCCGCCGAGGGCCTTCGCTACACCAACTTTCACGTCAATCCAATGTGCTCACCTACCAGGGCGTCTCTACTGACCGGGTTGAACCACCACCTGGCCGGGGTGGGCACCGTCTGTCACATGGAGCCCGGCTTTCCCGGCTACGCGGCATCGATCCGTTCCGACGCGGTGACCATGGGGGAGGTCCTACGAGATGCCGGCTGGTCCAGTCTCATGGTGGGTAAGTGGCACCTATGCCCGGACAGCGCTCTGACCGAGGCTGGTCCGAAGGACGGCTGGCCCCTGCAGACGGGGTTCGACCGCTTCTATGGGATCCTCGACGGTTTCACCAATTTCCACCAGCCACACCGTCTCTACGAGGACAACCATGCGCTGGACATCGACGAGTATCCCGACGACTACTACTTCACCGACGACCTGACCGACCGGGCGCTCGGCATGGTCCGCGAGGTGCGTGATGGGCATCCCACGAAGCCGTGGTTCCTGTACTTCTCACACGGCGCCGTCCACGCCCCGCTGCAGGCCCGGCCTGCTGATCTGGAGAAGTACCGGGGCCGGTACGAAGCCGGGTGGGATGAGGTCCGACGCCTCCGCTTTGAACGCCAGAAGACGTTGGGCATCTTCGACGACGACGTGGTGCTGCCGGTCCGCAACACCGAGGAGAACTACGCCGTGCGGGCATGGGACGACCTGACGGTCGCCGAAAAGGAGATCTTCGCCCGTTACCAGGAGGTGTTCGCCGCCATGGTCGACAACGTCGACCAGAACTTCGGTCGCCTTCGCGACGGGCTGGAGGCCATGGGCGAGTGGGACAACACGTTGGTGGTGTTCACCTCTGACAACGGCGGTAGCAGAGAGGGCCTGGACAACGGCACCTCGGCCTACCTCCGGACGCTCATCAGCCAGGTCCGCAAAAACCCGTTGGACTCGGTGGAGTTGGACCACTCCCGCATGGAACTGCTAGGCGGCCCTCAGGCTTTGGCCCACTACCCGTCGGGGTGGGCCATGGTGTCGGGCACCCCGTTCCGGCTCTACAAGATCAATACCCACCAGGGCGGCCATCAGGTGCCGTTTATCGTGTCCAAGGGACAGGGCCTGGATGACGGCGGGGGGATTCGTCGCCAGTACCAGCACGTCACCGACCTCCTTCCCACCGTGCTGGACCTGATCGGGGTGGACATGCCCACCGCAAAGCGCGGGGTACCGGTCCCCCCGGCCGCCGGTGCCAGCTTCGCTCCGTCACTTAGCGACGCTGGGGCCGACAGCACCCACCCCGAGCAGTACTACGAGCAGATGGGCCATCGGGGCTTCTACCGTGACGGATGGTCGGTGGTGACCTGCCGCCAGCCTCGGACGCCGTTCTCCGAGGAGAAATGGGAACTCCACCATCTGGCCGTCGATCCCACCGAGTCACGGGATCTGGCTGCCGAGCATCCCGAGCGGCTGGCCGATCTGGTTGACGCCTGGGAGCAGGCGGCCTGGGCCAACCAGGTGTTCCCGCTGGACGAGGGCAACAACGTCAAGAACCTGCTTCGACCCCCGTGGGGTGACGACACGGTGGTCGAAACCGTTTTCCGGCCTGGTGCCCCCACCTCCGAGCGCTACCGCTCGTTAGCCCTCATCAATTTCAGGTCGTTCGAGGTGGAGGTGGCACTGAAGTTCGCGGCCGGCGATAGGGGCACGTTGGTGGCCCACGGCGACCAGGGTGGGGGTTACGCCCTTCACGTGGTCGACGATCGGCTCTCGTTGGCCTGGAACGGCTACGGCTCGATGACCGAGGTCGAGGGGGGGGGGTTGTCCGATGGGGCGACCTCGGTGGTGCTGGCCGCCGAGGCCGTGGGCGACCTGCGAATCCACGTCGAACTCCGGGTTGACGGTGAGGTGGTGGGCGGTGCCCGGGACCTTCCCGTGCTGACGGCCATGGCTCCCTTCCAGGGTATCGACGTGGGCATCGATCGGAAGTCTCCGGTGTCGTGGGCCATCAGTGAGCGGTTCGGCACCTTCCCGTGGACCGGCACGCTCTACGGCGTGACCTACCGTCCGGGGGAACCGGCGCCCGATGCTGGTGTCCGCTGGCTGGAGATCTTGCGCGAGGCCGGNACGAAGTTCGAATGAGCCNGGCGTAGCTGGGAGGAGGATCGGCCGATGGCTATTGATCTCCGGGATCTGGTGGAACCGACGCGNACTGCCTTGTGCGTCGTTGAGTGTCAGAACGGTGTAGTGGGTGAGGCGTCCAGCATGCCTGCATTGGCTGACGCCGTGGCTGNTGCTGACTTGCTGCCCCGACTGGGGGACCTGGCGGGCGCCGCACGTTCCGCCGGAGTGCGGGNCGTGCATTGCACGTTCAACGTCCGCCCCGACCTGTGGGGTGGCAACCGCAACTCCCGCCTGTTTGCCGCTGGCCGCCGCTCGGCCGTTCAGCAGTACGCGGACACCGATGCGGTCAAACCAGCAGACGAGATTGGCTTTGTGGAGGGTGCCGATGTCGTCGTGCCCCGGTTTCACGGGCTGTCGCCAGTGGCCGGGACCGAGCTGGCACCCATGCTGCGCAACGAGGGTGTGACGACGGTGGTGGTCACCGGAGTGAGCCTCAACGTCGCTATCCCCAACACGGTGTTCGACTTGGTCAACGGGGGGTTTCAGGTAGTGGTCCCTACCGACGGGTCCGTGGCCACCGTCGCCGGGTATGGCGAGCAGGTGCTGGAGCACACGTTGGCCTATGTGGCCACGTTGACCGACGTGACCACCCTCATCGAGGCGTGGTTCCAGANGGGGCGGGAAGCGGTCGGCTAGCCGGACCGGCGGGTCCGCAGACCCACGGCGAGCGAGAGCAGGATCCCGACCAGCACGCCTCTCTCGACGCGCGGGGCCATTGTGAGGGTGGCGACGAACGTGGTCCACGCCACGAGGGCATCNGTTGGTGATCGGCGGNCCATGGAGACCAGTGCGACTGGTCGGACCAGCCCGACCACCGCGGCGATCACCACCCCACCAAGGGTGGCCCGGGGTAGTGGGGCCAGCACGTCGGTGAACGGGAGGAAGGTCAGGACGGCCGCTCCGGTCACCAGTCCCGACCACCTGGTTTGGGCGCCTGCCAGCCGGTTCAACGAGGACCGACTGAATGAGCCACCCACCGGAAANGNCCCNGAGACCGAGGCGGCNATGTTGGCCACNCCCTGGCTCACGAACTCCCGGTCGGNGCTCCAGCGCTGCCGGTCCTCGTCGGCGAACACCCGGGCAATGGANGCCGGTTCGGCGAAGCCCACCAAGGCGATGAGCACACCTCCCACCAGCANCGAGCCGGTGGATCCCCAAGGGAGGTCAAGCGACAGGTCGGGAAGGCCGGTGGANACCTCACCGACCACTGGCCCGCCGTAGTCGGTNATCCGACTGACNACCACACCACCGGCCACAGCCAGCAGCGCNCCNGGGAACAGGCGGTGTACGACNCGTCGGCCGGCCAGGACCAGCAGTGCTGTGGTCGCAGCGACACCNACCGAGGCGATCTCCCAATTGTCCATGTGGCCCAATGACCAGCTGGCCTGCCACAGGACGCCTCCATCCGGGACGCTCACCCCGAGGGCCTTGGGGACCTGCGAGGCCAGGATCAGGATGGCTGCCGCCGACGTGAACCCGGTGACGACGGGGTCGCGCATGAGGTAGGTCACTACCCCGAGGCGCAATACTCCGAGCAGTAGGCGGGTGATCCCCACGAGCATGGCCAGAAGGGCGGCNAGGGCCACGTAGTCCGCNGTGCCGACCTCGGCTGAACCGGCCGCAAGCACGCCGAACGTCANCAGGCTNGTNAGGGCCACCGGTCCGGTCTGCAGGTAGGGCGACGATGCGAAGAGGGCGGCGAGGATGGGTGGNAGGGCCGAGGCGAAGAGCCCGAGGTGTGGTGGGAGGCCGGCCAACTCCGCGTAGGCCATGGACTGTGGGACCAGCACCATGGCCACGCTCAGACCAGCCAGTAGGTCCGCCGGAACGGGCCGCAATGGNGGNCCGGTCCGTGGANCAGGTGATGAGTAAGGCGTCGGGTCGGCCGGACGGTCGGTGGTCTGGTCGTCGGCCATGACCCCGACCCTAGGATCGTCGGGTGGTTGGCGGGGGATCGGAACAGCGAACGGCTGGTCCCCATCGTGATGACCTGCCTGTCGACGGGGTGCCGATCCGCTCGGCGGCCACCGTGGTGCTTCTCGACGACCGGCCCGACCTGCACGTCCTGGCCCTTCGTCGAACCGACGACTCCACATTCGTGGCCGGCCACACACTGTTCCCGGGCGGCGCCGTCGACGACGGTGACCGAGATCCCCGATGGGNCGACCTGTCCTCTGGTGAGGTCGGTGACCTACCGGGNATGGATGACCCGCTCTCGTATCGGATCGCAGCGGTGNGAGAGACCATCGANGAGGTCGGGATNACCATGGGAATCGGTGTTCCGGAGGTGGCCGCCGACCTGGTGTCCCGGCGACGTGACCTGGAGTCGGGTGCCGTGTCGCTGGCCGACCTCATAGCGACCGCCGGGGTCCGGGTAGACCTGTCGGACCTATGGCCGGTGGCCCGCTGGGTAACACCCATGCCCAGCGTCAAGCGGTACGACACGGCCTTCTTCGTGGCCCGGGCACCGGCTGGGGCCGAGCCAGTGGTAGACGGTCGCGAGGCGGTGCACGCCGAGTGGTGCCGCCCGGCAGACGCGCTGGCCCGTTGGGNGGCCGGTGAGCTCACGATGATCAGCCCAACCATCGCCATGTTCCAGCGGTTGGCCTCCCACCGGACGGTTGACGAGGTATTGGATGCGGCCACCAGCGACGCACCGGTCCTGCACGTGCGGATTCTCGATGAAACCACCACCCCAGTTCGGTTTGCCGGTGACGAGGGGTATGACGCCCCCGGGACCCGCCCGACCCTCGGCTGGGTCTGGTTGCCGGCCGGTTCCCGGTCGGTAGGTCCCTCGGGTCGACGGGCGCCATAGCCTGACCCCGTGGCTGCACCCAAGTACGTCCCCCAGCCGGCGGTCCGACCCACTGATCGTGCCTACACGGGCCCACGGCGCCGACTCGGTTCATGGCACGCCGACCGCCCCGGCGAGGTGGTGGGTGGTCAGCCGAGCGGCGACCGTCTCGGCAGCCAGGGTCCTGATCAGGGCTACGCGCTCCGCCTNGCTCGCGTTTTNATGACCCGCCTTCANCTCGGTGCCGGCGAACACGTTGCCGACGTGGTGGCCGGTTGCGTCGGCGTGGCCCTGAAGCGAGCGGCCTTGTTCGGGCGTGCCCCGATGGTCGGCGACCTCGAGGTGGCCTTCTCGATCTTCGGGTTCCTCGACGAGCCGCCGACCGGCGACCGATTGGACGAGCGCCGCCGACTGTTCGCCGAGGCGTCTCACCACCACCACTACGCCGAGGTNCGTCGGATTGTCGACCTNGTGCCCGAGGGCGTGTTGTCGCTGGGTTCGGTCGCCGCCCGCGATGCCTTCACCATCTGATCCGATCCGGCCGGATCCCACCCGGCCCGATCGCACCCGGGTCCTGGACTCGGTTCTTCCAATTGCCCTGTTCATCGGGCTGGAACGCATCTGGGGGCTAGCCGCGGGCGTGATTGGAGCCACCCTGTGGAGCCTCAAGGTCGTAGTAGGTCGCCGTCGGCGAGGTGAGGCTGTCGGCCGCTACCTCCCGATCCTCGTGGCCTACCTGGTGGTGCGGGCCGTCATCGGCATCGTCACCGATTCCGAGGCCGTCTNCTTCGNCANCGGCATCGGCACCAAGGCAGCCATAGGGGCCGCCCTGATCGGCACCGTGGTGGCCGGACGCCCCTTCCTGGTCCGTTACGCCCACCTCGTGGTTCCCTTTGACCGGGCCACCCGNGATCACCCCCNGTACGTCCGGGTCATGGGCTACCTCACCGTTGGCCTGGGCCTCTACCAGTTCCTGACCTCGGCGTGGGACATCTGGCTGTTTAACCAGACCTCGGCCAGCGGCTACGTGTTGATCCGTTTCCTGGTGGGTTGGCCCGCCGGGACGCTCGCCAGCCTGGTGGCCTTCGCGTGGGCGGACCGGGCCCTGCGGAGGGTCCCCAACTTCCCAGGCATTCTGGACCTCCTAGTCCCGCCGGGCGACGTGTCGCCGAAAGACGATCCAGGAGGCGACGACCGGGATTGACCGGGAGGTACCGGCTTAGGCCGGGACCAGTTCCAGATGGGCTTCCCGCAGCCCGTGGACGAACGAGTTGGGCATCTCCACCGGCATGGTCCCCGGGGCGAGGCGGACCTCGGCCACCCGGGCCACGAACTCCTCGAAGAACGACCGGATCTCCAGGCGGGCCAGGGCCGCCCCGAGGCAGAAGTGGGTACCGAAGCCGAACGCGATGTGGTGGTTCGGGTGCCGGGTGACGTCGAACGACTCGGGGTCGTCGAAGTGGGAGGGGTCCCGATTGGCCGACGAGTACATGAGAACCAATTGGTCGCCGGTGCGAATCGTGTGGCCGTGCATCTTGACGTCGGTGGTGGCTACCCGACACATGTTGTGGATGGGAGTCACCCAGCGTATGAACTCCTCGACGGCCACGGTCAGGTCGGCACCGTCTCGCAACAGCGCCCACTGGTCGGGTCGGCCCGCCAACTCAACCAGCGTGCGGGCGATGACTGTTCGGGTGGTCTCCGCGCCCCCGTCCAGCAGTAGCAGGCTGTCGGAGATGATCTCGTCGAGACCGAAGGCGTGGCCGTGCATGGCGTCAGGCCCTCCACGTTCCCGCTCAATCCAGACCGACATCACGTCGTCCATCGGGCAGCCCTCGACCACCATCGGCTGTTTTGCCTCGTAGAGCTCAGCGCACGCTCCAGCAAACTCGATGGCGGCGGCCACGCCATCGTGGTCGTGGTAGCGGGGGCCGCCCCCAAGGGCGATGGTCCGCTCGGACCATTCTTGGAGCATGGGCCACATGTCTTCGCCGAAGCCCAGCAACAGGCCGATCATCTGCGCGGGTAGTGGAGCGGCTAGTTCCCCGACGGCTTCCACGGCGCACGTCCCATCAGTTCGCGGGGTGGACAGGGCGTCGTCCACCAGNGCAGTGACTGTGGCGCGCACGTGNTCNTCCCAGCGGCCCACCGCNCGGGGGGTGAACCGCCGTGACACCACNTTGCGGCGCAGCACGTGGTGGGGGTCGTCTAGCCCGATAATTGACCGGTCAGCCGGGATGTTGGGTCGGTANCCCCGGCGGCCTTCTCCGACATTGGAAAAGGTGACCTTGTCCTTCTCGATGGCCACGATGTCGTCGTAGCGGGATACGCCCCACAGGTCGTTGACCTCGTCGCGGTGGAGAGGGTCCTCGTCNCGAAGGCGGGCGTAGATGGGGTACGGGTCGGAGACGTAGAAGTCGCCGTCCAGCAGGTCGATGCCCATGGCTGGACCCTACGGTCGGGTCGGAGGCGGCCCGAAGTCGGGTCNTCCNNGGACGAGGCATNGGNGGTAGGGGTGCGAGCGGTACGNACGGTCGACGGAGTGTTCGANGTGGTGGAGGTTCCCGAGCCCGACGGCGACGGCGTGTTGGTGGAGGTGGCNTCGGCGGGCATCTGCGGGTCGGACCTNCACGTNGCGGGTTTCGGGCTGCCCACNACGTTCGGCCATGAGGTGGCGGGCCGGACCNCGGACGGCANAACGGTGGCNGTGCGCCCCACTCGGACGTGCGGTAGCTGTGATCGTTGTCTGGTCGGCGAGGTNCAGCAGTGTCGGGACATGGCCCTATATGGCTTCGCCATGGACGGGGGAATGGCCGACCGTCTGCGNGTCGACCCGGCCTGTGTGCTGGACCTACCAGACGGCCTGTCGGTGGCCGACGCCTGCCTGGTCGAACCGGTGGCGGTTTCGGTGCACGCGGTGGCTAGCGCTGGCGTGGNGTCCGGTCATCGGGTGNTNGTCGTCGGTGGAGGGACGATCGGNCTGACCGCGGTGGCCGTTGCNCGNTCGGTGGGCGCCGATGTGGACATGTCGGCNCGGCANGCCCATCAGGTTGCGGCCGCCGAGCGACTGGGTGCTGGNGTAGCGCCGTCAGGGGAGTATGACGTAGTGGTNGAGGCGGCGGGTACCGAGGNTGCCCTNGTNTTGGCGATCGATNANGCCCGTCCGGGNGGCACCGTGTCGTTNCCNGGTGTCTATTGGGACGGNTTGGCGCTGCCTAACGTGATGACGATGTTCCTCAAGGAGGTGCGGTTGGTGCCNTCGTCCATGTACGGCTGCGCACGTGGAGTGCACGCTCACGGTGTCGGCCCGATAGACCGGGACGCCGACCCGGCGGGGGAGCTTTACGCGGCGGCCCGGTTGCTGGCCGACGAACCGGAGTTGGCCGCNGCGGTGGTGACCCATCGGTTCGGGCTGGACGAGGCTGCTGAGGCGTTCCGCGTAGCCGCTTGTCGGTCCGCTGGGGCTATCAAGGTGGTGCTCGAGCCCTAGGGCAAGTCAGATGTCCGATACACCTCAACGCGTTGAACGTGGAACGATAAATTGAGTCCAGTGGTCATTGCAACGGCTCGGCCTAAACGGAAGCCGGCCCGCTTGGGAGCGCTGATCTTTCTCACCTTGTTCGCCGTCGTTGTGTTGCCGACGGCAGCGCAAGCCCATGACCCCCTCTTCCTTGAAGATCAACATGACGAGCCTCTGAATGGACCATTGCTACCCGATGCCCGGATTTCTTTTGCTCTCTATGGGACCTTGCTTGTGCCCCAGGATCAAAGAGGATTTCAGTTCGAGATTCCTCCGGGTGAGCGCCTGAACCTCTCATTGCTCATACCTGATCTGGAACCGGAGAACGCCCTTCCTCGCGAGTCTCTTC
>PAXM01000017.1 GCA_002714485.1 Acidimicrobiaceae bacterium | reverse complement strand
CGGCGGAGGATTCCCACCTACGAACTTCTCGACGAAGAGTCGCTGGACCGTCTCGAAGCCCACGCCGACTGGATTCTTGATGAGATCGGCATTGAAATTCGCGGAGATGAGGAGGCGGTCGAACTTTTCAGGTCGGTTGGTGCCCGAGTCGAGGGGGAGCGGCTGCGGTTCGATCCGGGCATGGCGCGCAGCCTGTGCACCACGGCACCGGCCGAGTTCGCCATGCACGGACGCGATGAACGCCACACGGTGATCGTTGGTGGCGATCACGTCGTCTTCTCACCTGCCTATGGTTCACCGTTCGTGTCGGACCTCGACGACGGTCGGCGGTACGCCACACTGGCCGATTTCGAGAACCTAGTGAAGTTGACCTACGTATCACCGTGGCTGCAGCACTCAGGTGGCACGGTATGCGAGCCGGTGGACGTGCCGGTGAACAAGCGGCACTTGGACATGGTGTACGCCCACCTTCGCTGGTCAACCAAGCCGTTCATGGGCGGGGTGACGACGCCGGGGCGGGCTGAGGACTCCGTCGCCATGGCTCGCATTGCCTTCGGGGCCGACCGCCTCGAACGGGATTGTGTTGTTCAGGGAAACATCAACGTCAATTCACCGCTGGTGTTCGACAACGTGATGACCGGTGCGCTCAAGGCGTACGCCCGAGCCAACCAGGCCAACGTGATCTCACCGTTCATCATTGGAGGCGCCATGGGTCCGGTCACCCAGCCGGCGCTCATTGCCCAGGCTCACGCCGAGACCATGGTCGGCATCGCTCTGGCCCAACTAGTGCGGCCCGGTTCGCCAGTGGTGTACGGCAGTTTTCTGACCACCATGGACCTGCGTAGCGGAGCACCGACTTTTGGGACGCCCGAGGCGGTATTAGCCACCTACGCCATGGGTCAACTGTCGCGCCGGCTAGGACTGCCACTGCGTTGCGGTGGCCACTACACGGCGTCCAAGGTGGCCGACGCCCAGGCGATGATGGAGTCGGCCGACGCCATGGGGGCTTCGATCTACGCCGGGGCCAACTTTGTGCACCAGGCCGCGGGCTGGCTGGAGGGCGGGTTGGTTACTGGTTACGAGAAGTTCGTGATGGATGTTGATCACCTGGGGATGCTCACCCGACGCATGGGGGGTCTCGTGGTCGACGACGACTCGTTGGCCGTCGAGGGATACCGGGAGGCGGGGCCGGGAACGGCCCATCTGGGGACTGCCCATACCCTTGCGCACTTCGAGGAAGCCAACTACAACTCGGTGCTCCTCGACACCAACTCGTTCGAGCAGTGGGCCGAGGACGGGGGGCGGGACATGCAGCAGCGGGCCAACGTCCTCTGGAAGCGCATGCTGGCTAACTACGAGCCACCGGAGATCGACCCCGGGACAGATTCTGAACTGCAGGCGTTTATGGCTGAACGCAAGGGCGCCGAAGATGACGCTTGGTACTGAGCACCCGTACCGAAACTGGATCCTGGGCTCAACCCGCTCCCACTAGCGCTGGTGTGGGTGACAACTTGCAGGAGTCCATGTGGCTGGCCCAGGTCATGGATCGACGACTGTCGTGGACGCCCTTTGGTGATGTGCTGCTAATAGCCGTGCTAGGAGGAGTCGTCACCCAGGTGCTGGTGGCAGATCGGCGGGGACGGTGTCAGTAGGAGCGTCGTTCGGTGGCACCGTGGTACAACACGTCTGATAGGGCAGCGTTGGCCGATGCCCGGAATGCCCGGCCTTCGGCAGTCATCTCGGCTTTGGGCCGGGGCACGACGAGGAATGCCGGGTCCACGGGGGCGTCACCGACTGCCAGCACGTGGTGTTCGCCTCGTTTTGGCCGGGCGTTGACTCCAACGTAGGACTGGAAGGCCACGCCCACCCGCCGGGCATCGGATCCGTTGGGTCGTGATCCGTGGATCAGGTGCGGGTGGTGGAGCGACATTTGGCCGGGCTGGAGCACCACGTCGACGGCCGTATCGGGATCGAACTCGCTTACGTGCTGACCTCTGGTGAGGATGTTGTCAGGTCCGTACCGGTCTTCGTGAGGGCGGATGCCGTCCAAGTGGGTGGCAGGAGCCATGGCCACGCACCCGTTGACCGACGTGCTGGGAGTCAGAGCCACCCAGGCGGTCACCATGTCGGTTCCCTCTATACCCATGTAGGTGGAGTCTTGGTGCCAACTCACGTAGGTCGTGGTGTCCGGGTCCTTGATGAACAACACTGAGTTGAGCAGGGCGGCGGGTTCGTCTACGAGTGACGCCACGCAACCCAGAATGGTCGGGTGGAGGGCCAGATCGGCTAGGAACGGCAGGACTAGGTGAGCGTTGTTGCGGTGGCCACCGTGCAGGTCCTCGGGGTATCGGGCCTCGGCCTCTTCGAGGGCGGCGAGGATGGTAGAAGCCTCGCCGGTCGTAAGTACGTTGATCGGGGCGAGCCAGCCGTCACTCCAGTACCGAGAGACCTGCTCTTCGGTCAGTATCGGCATAGACGCGGACGGTAGCCGAGGCTCAGGTGCCCGACATCGGTGAGAGAGCTCGGGTCACCAGTATCTTCGGAAGATGGATGGAGTAGGTCGGATGCGGGTTTTGGCCAGGGGTGTCGCGGCGGCTTGCCCGGGTTGTGGAGGACGGGGCTTGTTCCGCCGCCCGTCCCGCCAAGGTTGGCTGCGGATCCGGGAGGTGTGCCCTAGTTGTGGGCTCGCCTTCGAGCGCACCCACGGCCACTGGATAGGGGCGGTGGGTGTCAACACCGTCCTTTCCACAGTGGCGATCCTGATCGTGTTAATCGCCGCGTTCGTCGTGGCATGGCCCGATCCGGAGGTCCTCGAGGTTCTCGTGCCCACGGTGGCCACTGCGCTGATGGCACCGTTGGCCTTCGCTCCGATTAGCCGCAGTCACTGGACGGCCATGGTTGTTCTTGTGCTGCCACCGGAGGACCCACCTCTGGTGGACACACGTCCGATCTAGCCTTCGCGAACCTAAGTCCAATGACCGAAGCGGACCGAGACCCGAGAGGAGAGGGAAGCCATGCCAGATGTTGAGCTTCCGTTCAGCCGTGAGGAATACGCCCAGCGCCTGGCCAAGGTGCGCACAGCCATGGCGGCTCGCGACATCGAGATTCTGGTGGCTGCCGACCCGTCCAACATGTCTTGGCTGACCGGCTATGACGGCTGGTCGTTCTATACGCCCCAAGCGGTAGTGGTTACCCATGACGGAGAGCCCTGGTGGTGGGGTAGACGTATGGACGCCAACGGTGCTCGGCGCACCGTCTACATGGACGAGGCCCGCATCCTGGACTACTCCGACGACCATGTCATGTCGACCGAGAAGCACGCTTTCGGGCAGTTGGCCGGGCTGCTGGACGGGATGGGGCACGGGTCGGCACGGATTGGCGTGGAACTCGACAACTACTACTACTCTGCGGCCGCCCACCAGCACTTCTGTACCGGCCTCCCCGACGCGGACGTGGTGGACGCTACGGCGCTCGTCAACTGGCAGCGGGGCGTCAAGTCCGCCCAGGAACTGGTGTACATGAGGCGGGGTGCTCGGATCGTCGAGTTGATGCACGCTCGGATCCGCGAGATCATCGAACCAGGGATGCGTAAGTGTGACCTGGCTGCTGAGATCTACGCCACCGGCGTTTCGGGCACCGAGGAGTTCGGCGGCGACTACCCGGCCTTCGTGCCAATGCTGCCCACTGGGGAGGACGCCTCGGCCCCTCACCTGACATGGGACGACAAGCCATTGAAGACCGGAGAGGGCACGTTCTTTGAGATCGCTGGCGCACATCGGCGCTATCAACTTCCCTTGTGTCGGACGACGTTCCTCGGTTCGCCTCCCGCCGACATGCGTCGTGCTGAGAAGGCGGTGCTTGATGCCCTGGACGCCGGACTGGACGCAGCGCGGGCCGGGAACCGGGCTAGTGACCTGGCTCGACGGTTCTTCTCAGTCATGGAGGAGGCGGGCTTCCAGAAGGAGGGCCGCTGCGGCTACCCCATCGGTATCAGCTATCCCCCGGACTGGGGGGAGAGGACAATCTCGTTGAGGGCTACGGACGACTCGGTGCTGGAGCCGGGCATGACCTTCCACTTCATGCCCGGGCTGTGGATGGACACGTGGGGTCTGGAGATCACAGAGAGTTTCGTGGTCGTTGAGGACGGGCCAGGCGAGCCGCTGGCTGACGTGTCCCGAGATATCCACGTAAAGGGGTGACGGTGCCCGTCGACCTGCCGCCCATCGATGAGGTGGTGACCTTCCTTGAGGACTTGGTCGCCTTCCCGTCGGTAGCCCTGACTCCCAACGTTGACTTGATCGCACACGTGGAGGACCTACTGCGGCCCTACTGCACCGACATCGTGCTTACCCACGACGAGACCGAGACGAAGGCCAACTTGTTCGCTACCATCGGCCCCGCCGCGGACGGTGGAGTCATGCTGGCCGGCCACAGCGACGTCGTCCCCGTCGATCCTGATGACTGGGCCACGCCACCATTTGTAGCGACTCGCCTGGGCGACCGCATCTACGGTCGGGGCACCGCCGACATGAAGGGGTTCGTGGCCTGTGCGCTGGCCCTAGTTCCACGGTGGGCGGCCCTGGACCTAGTCCGGCCGGTCCACGTTGCCCTCACCTTCGACGAGGAGGACGGCTTCCATGGCGCGCCGATCCTGATCGACTCCCTGGCTGGCACCCCCCGGCCGGCCGCGGCCATTGTCGGTGAGCCAACTGGCCTGCAGTTGATCGGGGCCCACAAGGGTTGTTACGAGTACACCACCACGGTCACCGGTATGAACGGACATAGCTCCCGTCCCACCGAGGCGGTCAGCGCGGTGCACCACGCCACTCGATGGATCAGCGCGTTGCTGGACCTAGATGCCGAGTTGGCTGGCCGGGCGCAGGCCGACAGTCGTTTCGAACCTCCGCACACCACGACCAACGTGGGCGTGGTCGGTGGAGGGCTGGCCCGTTGCACAGTGGCCGGCGAGTGCTCGTTCGAATGGGAGATGCGTCCCGTCCAGAGCGGTGACGCCGCCTTCGTGAAGGAGCGGATGGCCGCCGTCGAAGCCAAGTTGCTGGCCGAGATGCGTGCAGTGCACCCGGAGGCGGCCATCGAGACCGAGGCGGTTTGCGAGATCGACGGCCTCGAATGGGTCGACGCTTCCCCAGCCCTCGACCTGATGAGGTCCCTGCTGGGTGGCGACCCGCCGGTCGGTGTGGTGGCCTATGGCACCGAGGCGGGGCTCTATCAGGCGGCCGGCATCCCGTCGGTGGTGTGGGGACCGGGTGACATAGCAGTAGCGCACCGGCCCGACGAGTTCGTGGAGGTGGGCGACCTCGAGGCCTGCTTGGCCGTATTGGCCCGGCTAGGCGACCAGCTCACCCGCTAAACCTGCTGGCCATGGGCGACCTCGCTACGCCCGGAGTGGCGGCGGCTTTCGCCGCAGACGGGTTTGCCCTAGTGGACCGGCTGGTGTCCGAAGAGATGGTGGTCGCGTTGCACGATCGGTTCGATCGACTTTTCCGAGGGGAGTTCGAGACCGGGGTGCCGCCCGACGAGGTCAATTGGCAGGAGGGAACAGGCGATCTGACCCTCACCCGGCAACTGTGCAACGCGTGGCGGGCCGACCGGCTGGTGGCCTCCGTGGTTTTGTCGCCGAGGTTTGGTGAGGCGCTGGCCCGTCTGGCTGGGTGGCCAGGGGCGCGGATCATCCAGGACAATGCATTGTGGAAGCCACCAGGTGCCAGGGCGGTGGGGTTCCACCGGGACAACGCCTACCTGGCTTGGTACCAGCCGCGGGAGATGGGAACCTGCTGGACATCGCTTGACCCCGCTTCGGCGGTGTCGGGCACGGTGTGCTTCAGCCGTGGGTCGCACAAGTGGTCCACCGGCGGTGATCCGGCCATGGAGTTCCACGGTCCGGAGGACTACCGGGCCCCGATGGAGGTCGCGGCGAGCGCCGAGGGGCTAGTTCCCGAGCTGGTCCCGGTGGAGGTCCCGGCAGGCGGCGGCTCGTTCCACCACGGATGGACTTGGCATGGATCGGACGCCAACCGGTCCGACGTGCACCGCCGCACCTTGGTGCTGCATTGCGCTAGTAGTGAAGCCCGCTTTCACCGCCCGGGGTTCGCCGAGGGTAACGGGCCGATCTATACCCAGTATGCGCACGCCGAAGACGACATGATGGATGAGGCCCATTTCCCCGTTTTATGGACCGTCGACGGTTACCGCAGCCCAGGCCTGCCTGGACCACCCACGGTCTAGACAGTCTCACGGATCAGTTATAGGCTCTCACTTCATAGCGTTCGGGGCTCGTTCCCAGTGGCGCGTGTCCGATCGAATCCACACCCGGTACAGGAGTGCACTGATGACCCGCATGACTCCCAGCGAGGCCTTCGTCGAGACGATGGTGGCCAACGGTGTCACCACCATCTTCGGCATCATGGGCTCGGCGTTCATGGATGCCATGGACATCTTTGCCCCGGCGGGCATACGCCTGATTCCCGTGGTCCACGAGCAGGGCGCCGCCCACATGGCCGATGGCTATGCCCGGGTCAGCGGTCGTCACGGCGTGGTCATAGGGCAGAACGGCCCTGGTATCTCTAACTGCGTGACGGCCATTGCCGCCGCCTTCTGGGCCCACAGCCCGGTAGTCATGATCACCCCGGAGACCGGCACCATGGGCCAGGGTCTTGGTGGCTTTCAGGAGGCCAATCAACTCCCGATGTTCCAGGAGTTCGTCAAGTATCAGGGCCACATCGCCAATGAGCATCGCATGGCTGAGATCACGGCCCGTTGCTTCGACCGGGCGATGTCGGAAATCGGCCCTACCCAACTGAACATTCCCCGCGACCGCTTCTACGGCGATATCGACGTTGAGATCGCTAAGCCGATGCGCCTGGACCGCGGCCCAGGTGGTGCTGCCAGTCTTGATGAGGCGGCCGACATGCTGGCCGCCGCTGAGTTCCCGGTCATGGTGGCTGGTGGCGGTGTGGTAATGGGCGACTCGGTGGCTGAGGCTGTCAACTTGGCCGAGCGCCTGGGCTGCCCGGTGGTCAACAGTTACCTGCACAACGACTCGTTCCCGGCCAGCCATCCGCAGTGGTGTGGTCCGCTGGGCTACCAGGGTTCCAAGGCAGCCATGAAACTTATTGCTCAGGCCGACGTGGTTTTGGCTCTGGGTACCCGTCTGGGACCGTTTGGCACCCTTCCCCAGCACGACATGGACTACTGGCCGAAGGACGCCAAGATCATCCAGGTTGATGCTGATCACAAGATGCTTGGCCTGGTCAAGAAGATTTCGGTGGGGATCTGCGGTGACGCTGGTGCTGCGGCGGTCGCACTGGTCGAGCGACTTGACGAAAGGACTCTGGCCTGTGACGCCAATCGTGACTACCGGGCGCAACTCACCGCTGCTGAGAAGTCCGACTGGGAGGTCGAGTTGGAGGAGTGGACACACGAGACTGACGACTTCAGTGTGGACATGATCAAGCAGGCCATTGATGAGGAGGACAACTGGCTCCACCCCCGCCAGGTCCTTCGCGAACTAGAGAAGGCCATGCCGGCTCGAGTCATGGTTTCTACAGACATCGGGAACATCAACTCGGTCGCCAATAGCTACCTGCGGTTCGAAGAGCCCCGTTCGTTCTTTGCTGCTATGAGCTGGGGGAACTGTGGTTACGCCCTGCCGACCATCATCGGTGCCAAGGCCGCTGCTCCCGACCGTCCAGCGGTCGCGTACGCAGGTGACGGGGCTTGGGCGATGAGCATGGTCGAGATCATGACGGCGATACGCCATGAGATACCTGTCACAGCGGTGGTGTTCCACAACCGGCAATGGGGAGCCGAGAAGAAGAATCAGGTCGACTTCTATGGCCAACGTTTCGTTGCCGGGGAACTGGAGGGTGGCGAGAGCTACTCCGAGATAGCCCGTGCCATGGGCGCCGAGGGCGTTCGGGTTAACCAGCTTGAAGATGTGGGCTCAGCGTTGTCAGCAGCTGTTGATGCTCAGATGAACGCGGGCAAGACCACGGTGATCGAGGTCATGTGTACTAAGGAACTAGGTGATCCATTCCGCAAGGATGCGTTATCCGTCCCTGTACGCCACCTTGACAAGTATGCCGATTTCACCTGATCAGGCCCGTCAATGACCTGACTTCAGCCCCCAACTGATGGACCAGGCTCGTGAGACACGTCCTCCGGGCCGAGGTGGCGAGTCCAGGCGGCAAATTCAAGAACTATTCCGTCAGGGTCTTGAAAATAGATTGACCTCACGAAGACGCCATCGTGTAAATCTGGAGACACGCCCCACTCGGATTCGTCATGGTTGACCACCTCCGAACAGTCGATGCCGGCATCACGAAGGCGGGGAACGAGACTGTCGATGGTTTCGCAGTCGACGTTGAAGGCCAAGTGGTTCATGGAGCCATGAGCGGAGTGGATGCCGCCCCGGTCAGGTCGGTCGGCCGGCATCGCAATGCCGGGTGCGCCTCCGGGCCCATGAGGAAACCAGAAGAACGCTAACTGGTTGTTGCCGCCAGCATCGAAGAAGAAATGTTGTCCTAGCCCGCCTCCCAGCTCAACGGTCTTCACAAGGGGCATTCCTAGTAGGCCTTCGTAGAACGCCACTGTGGCTGCCATGTCGCTGCAGACGAGGGCAAGGTGGTTGATTCCCCGGACACCGAACGGTCCGGTCGTCTGGTTGCTGTAGGCCATGGCAGGGGCCCCGGAAGATTTCGATCCTTCCAATGCCCCAGCCATGAAGACACCCTAGGCGGCCTGTCAGAATCGNTCTCGTGCCCACCTCCTCGCCCGAAGACCAGCTGACTGANTTCACCGACCGCGTNGTCGTNGTCACTGGTGGAAGCCGAGGGCTCGGTCGGTCCATGGTCGAGGCATTCGCTCGGTGTGGGGCAGATGTAGTGGTGGCTAGCCGCAAACTGCCCACCTGTGAGACGGTGGCCGCCGGCGTGGTCGAGAAGATCGGTCGACGGGCGCTTCCGGTTGCCTGTCATGTCGGCGACTGGGACCAATGCGACGCCCTAGTAGAGGCCACCTACGCTGAGTTCGGTCGATGCGACGTACTGGTCAACAACGCTGGCAGCTCGCCTCTCTATCCGTCACTCGTGCAGGTCACCTCCGAGCTGTTTGACAAGACGATCGCCACCAACCTGAGGGGCACATTCCGGCTGTCAGCTTCCTTTGGGTCCCGAATGTTCGATGCCGGCAGTGGTTGCATCGTCAACGTGAGCTCCGTCGCGTCTTCGGCACCGACTCCGGGGGAGGCGATCTATGGCGCAGCGAAGGCTGGTATCCACTCGCTCACAGAATCATTCGCACGGGCATACGCACCGGCGGTTCGTGTCAATTGCCTGCAGCCGGGCCCTTTTCTGACCGACGTCTCGACCCACTGGCCCGAGAGTGCACACGAGGGCTTTCGTTGGCGCGTTCCCCTACAGCGGGCCGGCAATGCTGAAGAGATCGTGGGTGCCGCCCTGTACCTGGCGTCCGACGCCGCTTCGTTCACGACTGGGTCGGTGGTGAAGGTCGATGGCGGCTCGGTCTATGGGACCGGCTAGGAGTTTGGGGCGGGTGGGTCGTCAGAGGTCGGCCGTGGAACTGGACCTGATGCAGAGGGTCAAGGCGGCGTTGGACCCCGACGACCTGTTCAACCCGGGAAGAGGTGCTCACTGTGCCACGGTTCTGGAGGCCGAAGCCGAGGAGGCAACATGACCGTGGGACGACCGAGGGCCACGGTGGCGGCTATGGCGCCGTACCGGCCGGGAAAGTCGGTGGCCATGGCCGCCGACGAGTACGGCTTCGATCTTGAGGCGGTGGCCGAGTCGGCGAAGCTGTCGTCCAACGAGAACCCGTACCCGCCGGTGCCGTCGGTGGTCGCCGCGATCGTCGCAGCGGCTGGCGATGTCAACCG
This sequence comes from Acidimicrobiaceae bacterium, assembly GCA_002714485.1. GTDB lineage: Bacteria > Actinomycetota > Acidimicrobiia > Acidimicrobiales > MedAcidi-G1 > UBA9410. Next base: position 41,282 of record PAXM01000017.1, on the reverse strand, counting down.
CTACGGGGACCACCGTGCGGTTGAGCTCCGGGAGGCATTGGGGGTGTGGCTGGGCGTGGATCCCGATTGGGTGGCCACTGGTTGTGGATCGGTGGGCCTGCTCCAGCAGTTGTTCCTCACCTACGTGGACCCGGGCGACGAGGTGGTCTACCCGTGGCCGTCGTTCGAGGCCTACCCGGTGGATGTGGCCATCACCGGTGGTGTAGAGGTGGCTGTGCCGTTGGTCAACCACGCCTTCGACTTGGACGCGGTGGCCGACGCTGTGACATCGCGCGCCAAGTTGGTGGTGCTGGCCAACCCCAACAACCCGACAGGCACCGCGGTCCATGTTGACCGGATACGTGGCCTGCTCCAGCAGGTGCCCGGCGACGTTCTGGTGGTGGTCGACGAGGCCTATCGGGAGTTCGTGACCATTGACNTGGGTGATCCGATCACTGACCTGATGCNCGATTACCCCAACGTGGTGGTGCTTCGCACNTTCTCCAAGGCCTACGGGCTGGCCGCCCTGCGGACCGGNTACGGCATCGCCGACCCGTCAGTCGTCACCCANATCGACAAGGTNNTGATCCCGTTCGCCCTGAACCATCTGGCTCANGCGGCGTCGCTGGCTGCCATCGAAGCTCGGGACGAAGCCCAGGTGATCATCGACCGCTTGGTGTCCGAACGAGATCGGGTGGTCGACGCCCTACGGGGTGACGGGTGGGAGGTACCCGACGCGCAAGCCAACTTCGTGTGGCTTCCGCTGGGCGAGCGTACTGACGAGATCTTTCCCGCGTTGGAGCGGCGAGGCGTGGTGGTGCGGTCGTTNNCAGGNNTGGGGATNCGGGTCACGATCGGCACGTCNGCCGAGAANGATCGGTTTCTGGAGGTACTGNCCGACCTGGNCTGACGGTGGTCCGTCCTGGCGCAAGTCGGCCGAAGCGAGGTTTTGCCCGTACTGATGAGGGCTTGGATTGGACACGCTGCGTACGGTGGTCATCTTGACCACTTTCGGCTGATAGAGGGCAGGGTGGAGCGAGGAGTTCCCCGACGTTCAACGGGGCTCTTTGGCTGTGGGTGACTACTGTTCCTGGTTTGGTGTGGGTGACGTCTTTGCGACGGTGCCTGCTGTAGTTGAACCGGGTCAAGACCCTTTGAGAGAACCGCCCTCCACCGGTAGGCCGGTGCCATTGATGTAGTTAGCGGTCTCCGAGCATAGGAAGGCCACNATCCGCCCGAAGTCGGCCGGTTCGCCGATCCGCCCCATGGGGTGGTCGGCGGCTGCGACGTCCAAGTCGTCGTAGAGTTCGTGCAGGCGNCCGGTGGTGTGGAGGCCCGGTTGGACCGAGTTGACCGTCACCCCATCGCCAGCCACCTCNGTGGCNGTGGTCTTGAGAAACGCTGNNAGTCCGGCCCGGGCGGTGTTGGAAAGCATCAGGTTNGGGGACGGTTCACGCACCGTGGCTGAAGTGATGGCCACNACCCGTCCCCAACCCCGCNCGCGCATGGGCGGGATGAGGGCCTGGCACATCCGGACGTGGGCGAGCAGGTTTAACTGCAGGGCCGCAGCGTATAGGTCGTAGTCAGTGGAGGTGAACGTGCCTGGAGGCGGTCCTCCGGCGTTGGCCACCAGGATGTCTACGTGCCCGAGGGTCGCTACCACTTCGGACAACATTGCGTCGATCGACCCGTCGTCAGTCAGGTCCGCAGCGACAAAGACCGGGTCGCCGGTAACAGTGTCTAACGCGGCGGCCAGTTTNTTGNCTGAGCGCGAGACCAATGCCACCCGCACCCCCTCAGTGGCCAGAGCTTGCGCAGAGGCCAGGCCAAGGCCGGTAGAGGCCCCGGTGACCAGNGCNGTGCGTCCGGCAATNCCCAGGTCCATGATTGGACGGTAGTCGTGGCCGACCGCCGCGTCGCAGCCCAACGGTCGGAACTGGCAGGCTGTGGCCCATGGGATCTCAGCCGATCTGGAGGGACACCGAAGGGTTGAGCTGGTGGCTCTTNCTGGCGTGCGCACTGGTGTTCGTGGTGGCGTCCATCCGGATCGGCGACGTCCTGTTCACCATCGGATCGGTGCTNTTCCTGTCGGCNTGCGTCGTGTTCCTCGCNGGCAGGGACCGGTCTTCTGATGATGGGTCACCTGGCGGTGGACCCGGTGGGGACGGATGACCGGACCTCGCACCGGTGGTGCCCTGCTGGTCGACTGTCTCCTAGCCCAGGGGGTCGACACGGCTTTCGGGGTGCCTGGCGAGAGCTACCTGGCGGTCTTGGACGCCCTCTACGACGTGGAGGATCGTTTGCGGTACGTCCCTTGTCGGCAAGAGGGCGGTGCCGCCTACATGTCCGAGGCATGGGCCCGTTTCACCGGANGGGTAGGNGTGTGTTTNGTGACCCGTGGCCCNGGNGCCACCAACGCATCTATCGGGGTGCACGTGGCCGACCAGAGTTCGACGCCCATGGTCCTGTTCGTCGGCCAGGTGGGGCGTCTCCATCGGGGGTTGGAGGCCTTCCAAGAGGTCGAGTACACGTCATTCTTTGACNACCTGGCNAAGTGGGTGGTTGAGGTNGACGACGCTTCAGATCTACCCCAGGTGGTAGGNNCGGCGTTCACCATTGCCACCAGTGGGCGGCCGGGGCCAGTCGTGGTTGCNNTGCCGGAGGACGTCCTNCGTGACCTGACAATGGCCGAACCGGGTCCGGCGGTNGAGGTNACCGAGCAGGACCCNACAGATNCAGGGGTGGCCGCGGTGCAGTCNGTTCTGGCNGGCGCNGAGCGACCNGTNGTCCTCGCTGGGGGCGGCGGATGGACCGATGTCGGGCGGAGCGCACTCGCCGCCTTCACCGAGGCCGCCGATCTACCAGTGGTCGTATCGTTCCGNCGACACGACCTGTTCGACAACATGAATGCCTGGTACACGGGTGAGGCTGGGGTAGGGATGCCACCGGCCGTGCGGGAGACCTTGGAGACCGCTGACGTGGTGCTGGGCCTGAACTGCCGGTTCGGCGAGATGACGACTGCCGTCTACACGCTCTTCGGAACGGATGGTCGCCCCAACGACCAGCAGATCGTGCATATGCACCCGTCGGCGTATGAGTTNGGGAAGGTGGTGACACCGGTGGCCACCGTGCAGGCAGGCCCGAATGCCATGGCTGCTGCCCTGCTAGCGGGAGCCGTTCCGGCGGGCGCTGATCGTGCCCGCTGGGCGGGATGGCGGACCGGACGACGGGCCGCCTTCGAAGCCACCCTGGACTGTCCACCTCAGCTGGGAGACCTCGACATGGGTGAGGTCACGGCGTGGTTACGTGAACGACTTCCCTCAGACGTGGTGGTCACCAACGGTGCAGGAAACTTCTCGGTCTGGCCCAACAAGTTCATGCTCTACGGTTCCGAGGCTCGGCTACTGGCCCCTCAGAACGGGACCATGGGTTACGGCCTGCCGGCCGCGGTGGCGGTCAAGGTTGTCGACCCGGACCGTACCGTCGTCTGCTTTGCCGGCGATGGCGACGTGCAGATGAATATCCAGGAACTGGGTNCCGCCCTGCAGGCCAACGCCCGCCCCATTGTCCTCGTGCTCGACAACTCGTCGTGGGGGACGATCCGTATGCACCAGGAGTTGCACCATCCGGGTCGTGTTTTGGCTACCGATCTCGTGAACCCCGACTTTGTTGCCCTGGCCGGCGCCTATGGCATGCATGCCGAGCGGGTCGACCGGACTGACCGGTTTGCACCTGCCTTCGAGCGGGCACTGGCCTCGGACACCGGTGCGCTCCTGCACCTGGTGACTGAGACCGAGCAGCTCACCCCCCGCCTTACGGTCCAGGGCGTGCGCAATCCCGACGGACGGGAATGATTGCGCCCTGCTCGGGGTAGCGGTTGACCACCTCTTAGTTTTCCTCCGTGCCAAGGGTCGGAAGGGCAGCTAGCGCGGTGGCGATTTCCGCGGCTACAGCGGCGTTGTGTTTCACCAAGGCGACGTTGGCCTCGAGGCTGGCGCCGCAGGTGGTCTGGCCTATATGCGCTAGTAGGAAGGGTGTTACGTCGCGGCCGTGTACCCCGGCAGCGTCGGCTGCGGCCAGGCCACTCACGATGGCATCGGCGATGGCCTGGGGGTCGGCCTCGTCGGTAACAGGAATGGGGTTAGCCACTACTACTCCGCTGAGCAGACCGCACCCCCAGTGGGCGTGAAGAATTCTGGCCGTGGTGGTTGGACGATCAGAACGGACCGACACCGGTAGGTCGCTGCCCCGAGTCCAGAACTCGGGCATCACGTCGGTTTCTTGCCCGACGACCGGGACTCCGAGTGTCTCTAAGGCTTCAACGGTTCGGGGCAAGTCGAGAACCGCTTTGATTCCGGCGCACACTACGGCTACCGGCATCGTGGCTAGAGCGGTGAGATCAGCCGAAATATCTTGACCATCACCGCGGTGTACACCACCGATCCCTCCTGTTGCGAACAGTCGGATCCCAGCCCGGTGGGAAGCGAACAGGGTGGCGGCCACTGTGGTGGAACCCGTCCGACCTTCGGCCAGTAGGTATCCGAGGTCGCGAAGACTGGTCTTCTCGGCCTCCCCACTGCCAAGGCGCTCAATCTCGTCGACCGAGAGACCAACCCGGAGTGATCCGTCGATGACGGCCACAGTGGCCGGGACGGCACCGGAGGCCCGGACGTGGGCTGCGCACGCCAGTGCCGTCTCGACGTTCTGTGGGGACGGCAAGCCGTGGCTGATAATCGTGGACTCCAAGGCCACTACGGCCCGGCCGTCGGCCAAGGTTGCCGCTACTTCATCGGCCACCACCAGATGGTCGGTCGGTTGGCCGGGCGGGGGGGGTTGGGGGTGGTCCACAGGTCCAGTGTGCCCCTTGGCACTTCCCCATTACCCCGTCGGGCCCGGAGGACGGCCCCGGTAGACTGGCCACTCCCCCGGAGTGGTTTTCAGAGATATCGCACGGGCCCGGTTTCTAGGAGGCACACCAGTGGCAGGCAAGAACTCCAAGAACACGCCGGCAGCGATCGGAATTGTGAAGTCGGTTGATTTTGACGATCGTGGCGCCGTGCTTAGCTTTGGCGATTCATCGACGCTGGTACTGGACGCCGAGCCGAACGTACGGGGTGCCGAGCGACGGCTCAAGGCGTTCCACGACGTCTACACGGTGGTGGTCAAGGCCGACGCCGGAGATGTTTCGGCCGAGTTGTACGGCGTGAACCACAATGGCGAGGTGAACCGGCCCGTTCCCATGGCCGATGCCCTTGGTCTTTGGGAACTGGGCGTGCCCATCCGCGTGGAGCGCGCTGCCGCCTGAGTCTTCGCTGGCGACGGTCTAGCAATTGGTCGTTAGTCGGCCCGTCCGTAGCGGAACCGCGCTGGTGTCTCACCGATGAGCCGGCCGAACTGCCGGGTGAGGTTGGCCTGGTCGGAGAACCCGCACTCGGCAGCCACCTCGGCAATGGGTCGGTCGGTGTCGATGAGCAGGGNTGCCGCCCGGTCCACCCTGGCCCGCAGGACGTACTGGGTGGCCGTAAGCCCGNACACCCGCTTCATCCGGCGTTCCAACTGGCCCTCTGAGCAGTCGGCCACCGCCGCTAGGTCAGCCACCTTCACTGCGCCGTCGAGTCGCTCGTGCACCAGGTCCACCACCCGTCCGAGGGACTCCACGGCGATGCCCTCGTCGCTTGGAGTTTCCAGATCTCGGCTCACACTGACTAGGCCGACCACCGCGCCGGCCCGTACCACCGGCAACTTGGTGGTCAGGTACCACCCGGTCCGTCCGTCGGGTCTCCGGATCAACTCCAACTCGTCTCGGAGCGGCTCGGCCTCGGCAAACACCCGGTGATCCTGTTCCTCGTAGCGGTTAGCCAACTCTTTTGGGAACAGGTCGACGGCCCGAGCCCCGATCACGTCCCGTCGGTCGGTCCGTCCAGAGCGTCGGACGAAGGCGTCGTTTACCGCTACCTAGCGGTTATCGGCCCCTTTGACACAGAACATCACGTTAGGCAGGACGTCGAACAGGGCCGTTACCTCGGCGGGTAGGCCGGCTGGATCCAGCGCGCTGATTGGTGGGGCGTCGTGGTGGGTCGGGGGATCCACCGGAGAATTGTCCGATTCGGTGACCATGGAGGCGCGGATCGTACAAGNCCCCCGACCCCCGAATCACAAGGATGACGTCATGACGACGGCAGCCAACTCTCGCCACGCGGCACCCATCGCTGAGTGGGGGCGGGCTGGGGAGGGCGCACGCTCAGGGTTGCGGGTTGCCTTGTCCGAGGACGGCCCGCGGACCGACCCGGAGTCACTTGCAGAGGACGCAGTNGCCATAGTNGCTCGGTGGTTNACCGAGGCCCATGCCGCCGAGCGACCGGCCGAGGCCCGNCTAGCNGANCAGATGCGCTCCATCATCGATGACCCGGTNNGCGTGGGCTTCACCATGCGCTTTGTNGATCGGGTAGCTCGTCACCGCAGCGATGCCTTGGCCGCCGAGCAGTTGGTCGACNTGGTCGGCNACGGCGANCTGCCGGGGTTCTTGGGGTGGGTCGACCGCCTGTTGNTGCGGGTCGGTGCNCGCTTGGCCCCGGTCCTTCCCCGTGTCGTGATGCCGTTGGCTCGNCGGCGGCTGCGTCAGCTGGTCGGGCACATGGTGGTGGATGCGGCTTCTGACTCAGTGCACGAGCACCTGGTCGAGCGGCGGGCCGAGGGCTACGCCATGAACGTCAACCTTCTGGGAGAGGCGGTGCTAGGTGACGACGAGGCGGCCCGACGGTTCGAGCGGACCTTGGACCTCATAGATGACCCNGAGGTCGATNATGTCTCGGTCAAGGTGTCGGCCATTGCTAGTCAACTCAACCTGTGGGCGTTTGACGANACTCTGNCTCGNATCGAGGATCGGNTNCGGGTTCTGTATCAGCGGGCTGCCGAGGCNCCTACCCCGTCGGGGCGTCCCACNTTCGTGAACCTGGACATGGAGGAGCACCGNGACNTCGAGCTNACCATCCGGGCCTTNACNGGTNTGCTCGATGAGCCTGGNCTGCGACACCTCGACGCGGGCATCGTGCTGCAGGCCTACCTGCCCGACGCTTTCGGGGCGCTNCAGCGGATCACCTCGTGGGCCTCAACCCGGCANGATGCCGGTGGTGGCGANGTGAAAGTGCGGCTCGTGAAAGGGGCCAACTTGGCCATGGAACGGGTTGAGGCGNNGATGCACGGCTGGGTTCAGACACCGTATGACACCAAGGCCGAGGTGGACGCCAACTACAAGCGCTGCGTGGATTGGGCGCTTAGGCCCGTCCATGCTCGTGCGGTACGAATCGGTCTGGCCAGCCACAACCTGTTTGACGTCGCGTGGGCCCACCTGCTGGCCGAGAGCCGGGGCGTCGCCGATCGGGTGGAGTTCGAGATGCTCCAGGGCATGGCGCCTGCCCAGGCCCGGACAGTCCGAGACGAGGTTGGCGGATTGTTGTTGTACACGCCGATCGTGGGACGGGGTGACTTCGACGTGGCTGTGGCCTACTTGTTCCGTCGGTTGGAGGAGAACGCCGCTGACGAGAACTTCCTGAGGCATCTGTTCACTCTGAGGCCCGGGACCCCAGAGTTTGCCCATCAGGCCGATGCCTTTCGCTTCGCTGTGGCCCACCGCTGGGAAGTGGGCGACTTGCCCCGTCGGGAGGTGCTGAGTCGCGCTGGGAGGCTTCCGAGCACGGAATCGTTTGCGAACCAGCCCGAAATCGATCCGACACTGCNGTCAGTACGGTCCCGAATCGCCGTGGCAGCTGGCCGGGAGTTTGAGTCGGTGACGACCCCGTTGACCACGACGGTGGAGGGTCCCGACGGCATTGATGCTGTGGTAGTCCGCGCGCGGGCCGCCCAGGCCGACTGGGCTGGCCTCGGGGGGCTCGGGCGGAGGACCGTGCTGCGTCGGGTGGCCGACGAACTATTGGCTCGCCACGATGACCTGGTGGTGGCCATGGCGCATGAGGCCTCCAAGACTGTGGCAGAGGCCGCGCCCGAGATAGCCGAGGCGGTCGACTTCGCCCGGTGGTACGCCGAGCGGGCCCCCGAACTAGACCGAATCGAGGGAGCCCGCTTCACCCCGTTGGGTGTGGTCGCGGTGGTACCGCCGTGGAACTTCCCGGTGGCTATTCCGGCCGGCGGGACGTTGGCTGCGTTGGCTGCCGGCAATGCTGTGGTATTCAAGCCGGCGCCCGAGACCCCCCGGTGTGCCGAGATCGTGGCCGAGGCTTGTTGGGCGGCTGGTGTGCCGACCGATCTCCTTCGCTTCGTTCGGACTCTGGACGACGAAGTGGGTCGCCATCTGGTGACCGTCGTAGACGGTGTGATCCTGACCGGTGGCCACGAGACAGCTGACCTATTCCGGTGCTGGGACCCGGCCATGGTGCTTTTCGCTGAAACCAGTGGCAAGAACGCCTTGGTGGTGACCCCCCAGGCCGACCTGGATCTGGCAGCGGCTGATCTTGTCTCGTCGGCGTTTAGCCACCAGGGCCAGAAGTGCTCGGCGGCCAGTCTGGGGATCCTGGTCGGGCCGGTGGCAACCGATGAGCGGTTTCTGCGCCAGGTGGTAGATGCCGCCCGGTCGCTGCAGCCGGGCCCGGCTCATGATCCAGCCACCGTGCTGCCCCCCCTGATCAGTCCTCCGACCGGCAAGCTGCTGGACGCCCTGACTGTGCTGGCTCCGGGCGAGAAGTGGCTACTGGAGCCACGATGCCTTGATCCACAGGCAGCTAGTGGGGGCATTGGCGGGGTTGACGACGAGGCTGGCCAGCACTGGACGCCGGGTATCAAGGTCGGGGTGCGGCCCGGGTCGTCTTTCCACCGGACCGAGGTTTTTGGGCCGGTGCTCGGATTAATAGCGGTGGCCGACTTGGACGAAGCCCTGGCGGTGCAGAACGCAGTGGACCACGGTTTGACCGGAGGTATCCATTCGCTGGACCCCGACGAGGTGGACCACTGGTTGGACGGCGTCGAGGTGGGCAATGCCTACGTCAATAAGGGGATCACTGGAGCTGTTGTGCAGCGCCAACCGTTCGGAGGTTGGAAGCGGTCATCCGTGGGTATCGGTGCAAAGGCAGGTGGGCCCGACTACCTGCTGCAACTGGGGACTTGGGCGTCGGCGGTAGATCTCGACGAGGTAGACCCTGCTGAGATTGAGGCATCTGACGCCGAATGGTGGGAGAACCACTACGGCATTGGCCGCGATCCTGCGGGCCTGTTCTGTGAAGCAAACGTGCACCGGTACCGGCCCCATCCGGGTCTGGTCATACGGATCGGGCCCGGCGCCTCCGAGGCCGAGGTGGATCGAGTGCTGGCCGCGGCGACCCGCTGTGGGGCCGAGCCCCGGGTGAGTCGGGCGACCGACGAGGACGACGCTACGTTTGCTGGGTCGTTGTCGGCCCACCGGTTCGGACGGATCCGGGCGGTGGGCTTCCTATCGGAGACGGTGCGTCGGGCCGCGATGACCGCCGAGGTCGACGTAGTGGACGAGTCGGTCACGCCCAGTGGTCGCCTGGAGTTGCGACTCCATCTGCGGGAGCAGTCGGTGAGCCGTACGCTGCACCGGTTTGGCAACCTCGTGGCCTCCGATAGTGCAATGGAAATAGTAGTAATATGACCTAGTAACAATGGATTTCACTGTCTAGAGTAGTATTAGCGATGGAATTCCTGCAATACGCGATTTCATGGGTCAGACTGCAGCCATGCGCCGACCACCACTACGAATCCTCGACCTCGCCGGGAGCTACGAGGCCATGGGCCACGCTCACGGCCTTGCCCATGGCGAGGAGATCCGGGCTTACGCGGACGAACGGATTCGGCTCGCCGGGTCCAGGTTCTGGGCTGGAGGGGAGATCGACCGAGTTGATGTTCTTGACATCGCTCGGTCGTGCCTGCCAGCCCACGAGGCCCATTCTGCCGACCTCTACGCCGAACTGTGCGGCCTAGCTGATGGCGCCGGCATCACCCCCGAGGAGGCGGTAGTGGTCGGGGGCTTCACCGACTTCGTGGACACCGTCCGTGCGGTGGTTGGTGGCGATCATCCCTCCGAGGTCCAAGAGGACGACTGCACGGCATTCATCGTTCCCGATGCCCGCAGTGACGGGCGGGGCTTCTACGGCCAGACGTGGGACATGCACGACACCGCCACCCCATATGTGGTGCTGTTGCGGCTTCGACCCAAAGACGGCCAGGCCGCCTTGGTGTTCACCACCACGGGTTGCCTGGGCCAGTTGGGCATGAACGAGGCCGGGGTGTGTGTGGGCATCAATAACCTGGTGGCCACCGATGGGTGTCCGGGCGTGATGTGGACATCGGTGGTGCGCGACGCCCTGCTCCAAGAATCTGCGACCTCTGCCAGGGATGCCATCCTCGATGCTGAACTGGCTGGCGCCCACAGCTTCTTGACCTTTGATGCCAGCGGTGATGGCCACATGATCGAGGCCTTTCCCACGGCCCGTCCCGCCGTGCAGTTGGCCGACGACGCCCTAGTCCACACCAACCACGCCCTCTGGGACGAGGCTCTGGCCCGGCAGGACACGAAGCAGGAGGACCTAATGGTTAACTCCACCCGGCGGCGTGATCGTGCCCTGCAGTTGCTGGACCGCGACGGGATCGGTGTCGAGGACCTCATGGCGGTGACTCGTGACGACGAGGCCATCTGTCAGGTCTCGGTCGAGCCGATCCACATTGAGTCCAGTGGAGCGGCGATCATGCGCCCGTCGACGCTGGACTTCTGGGCCGTCTGGGGCCTACCCAGTCAGAATGAATACGTCCACGTGCCGTTCCTGTCCTGATCTGAGGAACTGCGATGCCTGAGATCACCTATGCCCCCATCGAGGCTCGCTGGGCCACCGAGCTTGCGGCCATCGAACGGGCCGCATTCCCCACAGCCGGGATCCAAGACCTCCTAGAGGTAGCGGACATCCTCGCCCTCTGCGAGACGTTTCCCGGCGGTGGGTTCGTGGCCCTCGACGGAGACACCCCAGTCGGGATGGGCGTGGGCATCCTTATCGACTTCGACTTTGACGATCCCCACCACTCGCTGGACGATCTGACCGGCGAGCTCTCGTGCGGCAACCACTCCGACGACTCGGACTGGTACTACGGGGTGACCATTGCCGTGGATCCCGCATACCGACGCCTGGGTATCGGACACCAGCTCTACATCCGACGCAAGGACGTGGTCCGCCGGCTCGGCAAGCAGGGCATCGTGGCCGGTGGCGTGATCCCCGGGTACAAGGAGCACATCCACGCCATGTCGGCTGATGAGTATGTCGACAAGGTACGGGCCGGCGAACTCTACGACCCGACGCTCAGCTTCCAGATCGAGAACGGGTTCGAGGCCATCTGCGCCATCCCCAACTACATGGACGATCCGGCGGTCGGGGACAATGCCGTGCTCATTGTCTGGCGGAACCCCGATCTGTCCCGATCACCTGAGAGGTAGGACCCCGCCAGCGTCTAGGGTCGGGAGTGACGATGATCGACCGGAGGTCGACATGAGTCAGGTCGACGGCCTGCTCATCGACATAGACGGCGTGCTGTCGGTCTCGTGGGTGGCCACTGCCGCCCACCTGCGGCGCCACCACCCGGGAGCGAAGTGCCTCCTCCTTAACTCTGGCGACTTGTCCGAGGACATGGAGGGCATCGACCTCGTGGACCATGCCTACAACGGTGTCGTGGACGTGGTGGTAGTTGGCGGGGCCGGCCTGAACTTCACCCACGTCGAACTGAACCGGGCCTTTGGCCATCTGCTGGACGGGGCAACCTTCGTGGCCATGCACCGGAACCTCTGCTGGCGGACCGCGTCGGGAATGGAGTTGGACACCGGGGCCTACGTCGCAGCCCTTGAGGAGGCTTCGGGGCTCACACCCGTGGTCCATGGCAAGCCGTCAGAGGACTTCTTCGCTACCGGGGTGGCTGAGCTGGGACTCACTGCTAACCGGGTGGCCATGGTGGGTGGTGACATCGAGAACGATGTTCTGGCCGCCCAGAGGTGCGGGTTGCGCGGTGTGCTAGTTCGGACTGGGAAGTTCCGCCCTCAAGCACTCGATCGGGCGTCGGGACGGCCAGACCATGTGGTCGACTCTTTCGCCGAGGTGCCAGAACTCATCGACTGATTGCAAGCTCGGGTTCCGATGGGCTCGGTTTGAGAATTCAGGTCAGTCGTCAGCGAGGGAGGCGGGGATGGACAGCCGGGTCATGCGGCCACCGTCCACGGTGATCACCTGGCCGGTCACGAAGCCGGCGTCGGGGCTGGCCAGCCACAACACGGCCGCCGCCACGTCGGCAGGATCACCGATACGGCCCACCGGATGCAACGACGCGAGGTCGGTAACCGCCTGGGCCTGATTGGGGTGTTTGTCCACGTAGTTCCGGTTCAGGTCGGTGTCGATCCAACCGGGGGCCACGGCATTGCAGCGGATGCCCACCGGTCCGAGGTCCACAGCCAGGGCCCGGGTGAGCCCGTGCACCCCGGCCTTAGACGCCGCGTAGGAGGCGTGCAGGGCATTGGCTCCGATCCCTTCGATGGAGCCGATGTTCACGATGGCCGAATCGCTGCGGCCGTCCATGAGCGGCACGAGGTGCTTGGCCATCAGGAACGGGCCTCGGAGGTTGACGGCCATGGTGTGGTCCCAGTCGGCCACCGTCTCGTTGGCCAGCGTCCGGGTATCCATGATCCCCGCGTTGTTGACCAGTACGTCGACGCCACCGTGTCCGGTAGCCACTGACTTAGCGAACTCCTGGACTGAGAGTTCATCGGTGACGTCCAGCGTTATCCATTCGCGTTGGCCGGTCATGTCGAGACCGGTGGCCACTTCACCGGGATCGGTCAGGTCGCCGATAATGACGCTGGCGCCCTCGGTGGTGAAGCGGTCCACGATGGCCCGTCCGATGCCCCGGGCACCTCCGGTCACTACGACGACTCGACCGCCGGCTCGGCCTTTTGCCTCGGGATGCTGGTCGGTGCTCATGACGCCGTGTACCCGCCGTCGACGCTCAGGTTGGCACCGTTGAGGTGACGGGAGCGATCGTCAGCCAAGAACGAAACCACGTGGGCAATCTCGTCGCCGCTGGGGATCCGTCCCTCGGGAATGCCACCGAGGTTCATGGAACGCACTTCCTCGAGCGAGTCGTCGCGTTCTGAGTAGAGCATGTTGGTGTCCACGGCGCCTGGGCACACGGCGTTGATGCGGATGCCCTCAGCAGCGTGGTCCAGTGCCATGGCCCGCGTGAGGTTGGTGACCGCACCCTTGGAGGCGCAGTAGGCGACCATTCCGGCTGCGCCTACCAGTCCGCTGGTGGAGCTGATGTTGACGATGGCTCCACCCCCGGTAGCTCGCAGCGCCGGCAGGGCAGCCCGGCTGCATCGGAACAGGCCGTCCACGTTGGTGGACATGATCCGGTGCCACTCGGCGTCGGTGGTGCCTTCGGCATCGGAGCGGGTGATGACCCCGGCCGCGTTGACCAGGAGGTCGAGTCGGCCGTGAGCGGCCAGCGCGGATGCCACTGCCTCGTCGCCGTACTTCGCCTCGGCCACGTCGCCCAAAGCGATCGACGCCGTGCCACCGTTGCTGATGATCTCAGCCACCACGGCGTCGGCCCGGCCGGCGTCACGGCCACCCACGACCACAGTGAACCCGTCGGTGGCCAGTCGCACGGCACAGGCCCGCCCGATGCCCGACGTCGCTCCGGTCACCAGGGCGACCCTTGTTGGGGCGTCTCCATCGTTCATTGGTTGCCTCCTTGGCGCAGCCTGGCCACGCTCACATCTCACGCCCCGACTGGAGCCGCAGGCGTTGGGCGTATAGGTCCACACCCCACCCGAGAAGTGGGTCGGGCACGTTCCGGTTCGGACGACCCCGGGTGGTCATGGTGTCCAGCAGGTCGGAACTTTCTTCGCACATCATCTCGGCGATCAGTTTTCCGCAGATGGCACCCCGGCTTAGCCCTGTGCCGTTGTGGACACCAGCAGCGTGGATGCCGTCGACCAACTTGCCGAACACCGGTTCTCCGTTGCGGGCCATGCTTAGCGGACCACCCCACGTGTACTCGAACGGCACGTCGATCAGGCTGGGGAAGCGGGCCTCAAAGGCCCGTCGATGGGAGCGGCCGGCCCTCCGACGGCGGCGCCCACCGGCTAGCGAGTGGCGGCTGTACGAGTAGACGTTCCGCACCAGCACCCGACCGTCGGGTAGGCGCCGCACCGTGGTGCCTGACGGGGCGGCTGGGATCACCCCCCACGTTCGGTGTCCACCGATCGAGGCCGACTCCTGGTCGGTCAGCGGCCGGGTCATCGATCCCCAGGTGATGACTGGGATGAGGTGGTGGCGGTAGAAGCCGAATCCGGCCAGGTAGCCATTGTTGGCCAGCAGCAGTGACGGCGTGCGCACCCGGCCCCCGTCAGTCCATAGGTCGTGGGGCGGACCGGTATCCAGCCACGTCACTGGAGTCTCCTCGTGGACCACCACATTGGGAGGAAGGTTGGCGGCCAGGCCCCGACACAGGGCGGCAGGCTGCATAAGTACGGTACCCGGGGTATGTAGGCCATGGGTGTAGTGGTCGATGCCCAGACGATCGGCCATGGTGTCGGCATCCAGCACCTCGTAGGGCTCGTTAATGCGGTCCAGCGTGGTGGCAAAGTGTTCCAGGTCGGCCACGCCCCGCTCGGTGCACGCCGCATGGGTCTTCCCGGCCCACGTCCAGTCGCAGTCGATGTTGCAGGTGGCAACCGCCTCGTCGAGATATGCCAGCCCAGCGCGGTTCAGGGCGATCTGCTGTTGTTCGAACTCGACGGACTCAGCGAAACCCTCGGACCGAATGTTGTGGGCGTGGTCGATTCCGAAGCCTGANGAACGNCCNGCCGCGTTGTTGCCGATGCGTCCNGCNTCCAGCAGNAGGATGTGGGCGTCGGGCCGCANCTCGCCGAGGCGCCTAGCGGCAGCTAGACCGGTGAAACCCGCGCCNACCACGACCACGTCGGCNTCCGTCNGGCCCGTCAGGGGCGCNGCNGGAGGGGNCTCNTCGAGGGTCTCANNCCAGCCGTTGTCGCGACGGCTGGCCGGTAGCAGGGTGACNGCGCCCATCAGGTCAGGACCGGGCGGCCCGGCCCAGGTTCACGACAGGTCCATCCAGATGGTCTTGAGTTCGGTGTACTGCTCGTGGGCGGCNATCGACTTGTCCCGACCACCGAACCCCGACTGCTTGAATCCGCCGAATGGGGTGGTGATGTCNCCCTCTCCATAGCAGTTCACGGCCACCGTNCCGGCCCGTATGGCTCGGGNGGCCAGATGGGCGGTCCNTAGATCGGTGGTGTGGATGGTGGCGGCCAGCCCGTAATCAGTGTCGTTGGCAAGGCGGATGGCCTCCTCCGGGGTGTCGAAGGTGGTTACAGCCAGGACTGGCCCGAAGACCTCCTCGCGGGCGAGGCGGCTGTCGGGGTCTACGCCCGTGAACACGGTGGGTTCCACGAACCAGCCGCCGCTCTCCCGACGGGCCTGGTTACCGCCCACCGCACAGGTCGAGCCCGCCTCGTGGGCGTCTGTGATGTGGCCCAGCACCTTCTCCAGATGGGCCTCCTCGATCATGGCGCCCATGGTCGTTTCGGGCACCAGCGGGTCGCCGACCACCCAGTCGCGGCTGCGCTCGGNAATGCGTTCCAGCAGANCNTCNTCGATGGACCTCTGGACGATGAGNCGGGAGTTGGCGCTGCANTTCTGNCCGCCGTTCCAGAAGATGCCCTCGCAGATCCCGGCGGCCGCGCTGTCGAGGTCGTCGGCATCGGCCATGACGATGACCGGACTNTTGCCGCCACACTCCAACAGGATCTCCTTGAGGTTGGAGTCGGCCGAGTAGCGCAGGAAGTGACGGCCTACTTCCGTGGAGCCGGTGAACGCTGCGCAGTCCACGTCCATGTGTAGCCCGATAGCTGCCCCGGCCGTCTCACCGAAGCCGGGCACCACGTTGAACACACCGTCGGGGATGCCAGCCTCGATGGCCAACTCAGCTATGCGGATGGTGGACATGGAGGTCTGCTCGGCCGGTTTGACCACGCAAGTGTTGCCCGTGGCCAGGATCGGGCCGATCTTCCAGCCGGCCATCATCAGCGGGTAGTTCCATGGCAGGACGGCACCTACGACCCCGATGGGCTCGCGGACGACCATTCCTACCTTGCCGGGGCCCGACGGAGAGAGTTGGTCGTAGAGCTTGTCGGCGGCTTCGGCGTGCCAGCGAAGGGTGGCCACCAGATCGGGGACGTCGAGGCCCGCGCAGTCGCTGATTGGCTTACCGGCCTCCAGGGTTTCGATGATGGCCAATTCGTCGGTGTGGGCCTCCACGAGGGAGGCGAATCGCAGGATGAGCCGCTTGCGGTCGGACGGGGCCATCCGTCCCCANGGACCGTCCTCAAAGGCGGTGCGGGCNGCGACGACTGCCCGGTCNACNTCGGTGGCGTCGCANTCGGCAACCTGNGCCAACTCGGCCCCNGTGGCCGGGTTGAGAGTGGCGAAGGTCCTNCCAGNGGCGGACTCGACGCTACGACCGCCAATAAGGGCCCGGGTGGGCGGATCCAGCGAGGCAGCCAGGGCGGCCGGGTCGGTGAGGTCAANTGCCATCAGTTGCTGCTCCCGTAATCGTGTTTGGTCGTACGTGTGCGGCCCACTCCGGCTTGATCCGTCATTCGGACCAGCCAGTCTCGCTCGTCGTCCCACTCGCGGAACACGAGACGGTNGCGGTCGACTCCGTTGACGGGGAGGGTGGATAAGGCAGCCTGCAGGGCNACTCGGCCCTGGCGGGTCATGGGTAGCACCGGACGACGGCATGGACCGACGGTTCGTCCGACCATGTTGGTGGCCGTCTTAACCGCTGAGTTGTATTCGGCGCCGTGGGGGTTGTCCCAGAAGTAGAGGTTGGCTGGCAGCATGCGCCGCCATAGTTCCATGGCTTCAGCGTGACGACCCGAGGTGACGTGATTCCAGAGGGCGACACACTCTTGCGGCATGACGTTGGCTGCGCCCCAGATCCAACCTGCGGCACCGGCCATAAGGGCGTAGGGGGCCAGCGGGTCGGCGCCAGATAGGACGTTGCCGCCCACACCAACGAGTTGCTGTAGGCGGATTAGGTCGCCGGTGGAGTCCTTGATGTAATCGAGGTTCTCGATGGCGATTAGCTTCCGGTACACCTCGGGGGTGATGTCGAAGCCGCTGTTCACCGGGATGTTGTAGAGCACGACGGGCACATCCAGGGCCCGGGCCAACTTCTCGTAGTGGTACAGGACGCCCCGCTCGAACGGGCCTTCGAAGTAGGGCGGCAGGACCATCACCGCACTCGCCCCGAGATCGGCGGCCACCCTCGANTTGTGGATGGCGTCCACGGTGGTTATGGCCGAGGTCTGGCAGATGACNGGNATGCGACCAGCGACTTGATCGATACCGATGCGGAAGATGCTTTCCTTCTCGTCGGCCGACAGGAAAGCGAACTCACCGGTTCCGGCGGCTAGCACGAGGCCGTGCACGCCGGCGTCGACGAGGCTCTCAACGTGGCTCCGTAGGCGCCGCTCGTCGAGGGCCTCGCCGCTGTCGTCGAACGGCGAGGACATGGCGGCGCACACACCGTGGAGTAGGGGGTGGTCCGGTGCGGCGCCATTGTCGGCCGCTGCAGAATTGTTGGTCACGGGGATCTCCTCAGGAAATCAGGTCGGGGAGTTCAGCGTCACGGCGGGCCACGAACTCGTCGAGCTCGGTGCGGACGTCGTCGGGTAACGCGGGCTCCTCGTATTCTTCGAGGAGCTCGCGGCATCTGGCGGCGGCTCGATCCTCGGCGCTGAGAGACCCGTCGGCCAGCCATTGCTCGTAATTGTCGCTGTTCATCATCTCAGGCATCGAGAAGGCGGTCTGGAAGTTGGCCAGGGTGTGGGCGGTGCCTAGGTGGTGCCCGCCTGGTGGGACCTCGCGCATGGTTTCGAGCACCTGGTCGAGGTCGGCGAAGGAAACCCCGCTGCCTAGGCGGTACATCAGTTCCAACTGTTCGCTGTCCAGTACCCATTTGGCGTAGCTCTGGCACATGGCGCTCTCCAGGTAGCCGGTGGTGGACAGCACGAAGTTGATGCCGGCCATGAGCACTCCGTACATGTTGCGGCCTGCTTCGTAGCCGGCCTGGGCGTCCACCATCTTGGAACTGGTGCATGAGCCACTGCAACGCGAGGGAAGTCGGTAGTGGCGGGCCATCTGGGCGGTCAGCAGGTTCATATGGCATATCTCGGGCGTCCCGGCCTGGGGTGCCCCGGTCTTCATAGACACTGTGGACAGCCACTGGCCGTACAGGGCGGGAGCGCCAACTCGCACCAGTTGGGAGAATGCCACGCCCGTCAGGGCTTCGATGTTGACCTGGATGACCGCGCCGACGGTCGAGGCTGGGGTAGACGCTCCTCCGAGCACGAAGGGGCTGAACAGGGTGGCCTGATTGGCCCCGGCGAACACCCGGACGCTGTCCAACATGGTCTTGTCCCATACCAACGGCGTGTTGCCGTTGGCCAGGCAGGTCATAACGGTGGTATCGCGCACGGTGTCCTGGCCGAAGACGATGCCTGCCATGTGGAGGCTGTCCTCGGCTCGCTCCATGGAGGTCACGGCACCCATGAATGGCTTGGACGAATAGGTCAGCAGGCTCTGGGTCATGTAGAGGTGCCGCTTGGGGACGGGCACGTCCATGGGCTCACAGACCACGCCTCCCGACATGTGCAGGGCCGGTGAGAGGTGGTTGAGTTTCGTGAAGTTCCGGAAGTCCTCGAGGCTGGCTGGACGACGGACCCCATCGAGACCGAGCACGTAGGGGGCACCGTAGGAGGGGGTGAAAATGGTCTTCCCGTCACCCACTGTGGCGTCAAAGGACCGATCGCGGGCGACCATGGTGTAAGAGGATGGGGCTGTACCCACCAACTCCATTAGGAGTTCCCGGTCGATGCGGACCCGGACGCCATCGACGGATGCCCCAGTGGCCTTCCACATGGCAATGGCGTCCTCGCAGCGGAACTCGACGCCGACTTCTTCGATGACGTCCATGGAGGCCTCGTGGATGGTCTGGACCTGTTCTTCAGTCAGTAGGTCGACCCACGGAATCTTCCTTTCTAATTCGGGCAGCCATGTACGGACCCGGTTTCGGCGCTTGGCGGCCCGGGCGTCACGGCCCCGGCGGATTGGTCCGGTGTCGTCATTCACCGCGGTGTCGGTCATGGGCTCTCCGGGGAACGTCGCACCGGGGGATGCTGGTCACGATCGGGCGGCAATGCAAGGGGTACTTCCCTGCTCTAGCAGGAAGGGGGTCCGTTCGCCCACGGGGGACCGCTGCGAGACTCCGCACCGTGCCGATCCCGACGACCTCTAATTCGACACGATCCGGGTCCGGCGCCCTGTCCCACCTTCGGGTGGCCGACTTCAGTCGCGTGCTGGCCGGCCCCATTGCAACCATGGTGCTGGCTGACCTGGGTGCTGACGTGGTCAAGGTCGAGCAACCCGGGGTGGGCGATGAGACCCGCACGTGGGGTCCTCCATGGTGGGGTGACGGCGAGGACGCAACCAGCACGTACTACCTGAGTGTGAACCGCAACAAGCGCAGCATCGCCCTGGACTTACGGGATCCCGAGGACCTGGTGGTAGCCCGCCGGATTGCCCTAGGGGCCGACGTGGTGGTCGACAACTTCAGGGTAGGAACCATGGCTCGGTTCGGCCTCGACCGGGACTCGCTGGCCGTCGAGCACCCCAGCGTCATCACTTGCTCGGTGACCGGGTTCGGCAGTGAGGGCGAGGGGGCCGCGTTGGCTGGCTACGACTTCCTTGTGCAGGCCATGAGTGGGGTGATGTCGATCACCGGCCAGGCCGATGGCGAGCCGACCAAGATTGGGTCGGCCATGGTCGACAACCTGACCGGGTTGTACGCAGCCATAGCCGTTCTGGCCGCTGTGGAACGACGCCGGGAGACCGGAGAGGGTCAGCACGTGGAGGTCTCGCTCATGTCGGCCGCCCTAGCCGGGCTGCTCAACGTCGGGTCGGGTCACGTGGTGGCCGACACCGACCCAGGTCGACTAGGTAATCGACACCCATCAATTGCGCCCTACCAGCCGTACCACACCGCTGACGGGGTCCTAGCCATCGCGGCGGCCAGCCCCGCCCTCTGGGACAAGTTCTGCGCGGCTCTGGGTCGAGATGACTGGCGAAGCGACGAGCGTTTTACTGACAATGCGGCCCGCATGCTCTACGTGGACGATCTGGAGGCCGAGATTGAGTCGGTGTTGGCTAGGGACACTACGGCCGGCTGGCTGAGTGTGTTACGGGCGGCCGGTATCCCGGCTGGCCCCATCAATACGGTTCGCCAGGCTTTTGTCGAGGCCGCTGAACTTGGTCTGGCTCCGGTCGACGTGCTCGACGACGGTGGGTCGACGGGGGGGCGGGCCGAGGCGTTCCGGTCAGTGCGATCGCCGATTCAGATGTCGGCCACCCCACCGACGGTGCGTAGACGTCCGCCATCCAATGACCAGCACGGCGCCGAGGTCCGAGCCGAGGTCCGGTCTTCCCCGGAGGTTGAAGAGCCGGCCTAGGGCTCGATGACGTTGTAGAAGCGGGGGAAGTCGGTTACGCAGGCGAACAGGGCCCGCAGCCGGTCCACGTCGCCATCGGCGGTGACGGCACCCTCGTCGAGGAGGTCGGCCATTGTGGTCTCTGACGAGAAGATCCGGTCCAGTTGGCTGCGGTCGCCGTGCACGGTCACCTCGGCAGTTGGGTGGGTGGCCCCAGGTCGAGAGTGGAGCGTCCCGTTGGAGAGTTCGAGGCGCGCCGTGTCGGCCACGTCGGCTAGGTGCCAGTTGATGGCCAGTGGGCCGAGGGTTGCGGCGGCTATGCCATCCAACGAGGCCGCTACCAGGTCAAAGGCCTGCTGGAGGTCCATGCCGGTCACCAACTCGGGGCGGGGTCGGCTCACCGATTCGATCGAGATTGAACCGTGCCGGAGTTCTTGGGCGCCCGACAGGTATATGTCGCGCCANGGCCCNGATTCNGCNCNCCAGGCCAGTTGCTCGAAGGCGTCGGCCTGNAGCAGTCGGGCNTCCTCGCAGGACGGGTCGGCGAACACGGCGTGACGCAGTACCTCGGCCACCCACTTGTGGTCACCGNNCTCGAAGGAGGCCCGGGCTTGNTNGAGGAGTTGATNCATNCCNCCCATGAACTCGACGTAGCGCGCTCCGGCCTCGACGGGCTCGTAGGGGTCGAGACTGGATGGGTGTCCGTCGTAGAAGCCGAGGTACCGCTGGTATACGGCCCGNACGTTGTGNCTNACCGTGCCGTAGTANCCGTGGCAGTGGTAGTCNGCCCANAGGCCNGGCGGNAGGTCGATCTGTGCCGAGATCTCGTTCGGCGAGTGGCCGAGGTTGATGAGCCGCATCGACTGGTCGTGGAGCCAGCGGTAGAGGTCGCGTTGTCGGGTCAGGTAGCCGATGACGGCTTCGGTGCCCCAGTGGGGCCAGCCGTGGCTGGCGAACACCACGTCGGACACATCGCCCCAGCGGTCCATGGCTTCGTCGATGTAGCGGCTCCACATGAGAGTGTCTCGGACGAGTGCTCCCCGGAGGGTGAGCACNTTGTGCATAGTCCCCGTGCAGTTCTCGGCCATGCACAGCGCCCGGTGGTCNGGGAAGTANAAGTGCATTTCGGCTGGTGCCTCGGACTCGGGNGTGAGNTGGAACTCCACCCGGACGCCGTCCANCACCAGTTCCTGACCGGTTTTGGTGATCTCGATAGTGGGTGGCACGAGGGCCGATGAGCCGGTAGGCACGCCCTTTCCTAGGCCCTGATCGACATGACCGTGCTCGCTCCACTCCAGGAGCATCCCGAATTGGTACATGGCTCGACGACCCATGGCCGGTCCGGCTAGGAGGTTCTCGGCGACTGCTTCGCGGACAAACCCCTCGGGGGCCACGATGGGGACCTCGCCTGAGTCGAGCCGCTCTTGGTCGACTACNCCCAAGACTCCCCCGAAGTGATCGACGTGGGAGTGGGTGTAGATGACCGCGGTGACCGGTCGTTCACCGAGTTGTTCGGTGACTAGATCGAAGGCGGCNCGAGCAGTCTCGGTGGTGGTCAGGGGGTCGATGACCACCCAGCCTTCGTCGCCCCGGATAAAGGTGACGGTCGAGGTGTCGAATCCGCGNACCTGGTAGAAGCCGTCGATCACCTCGTAGAGGCCNTGCTGGGCNTTGAACCCGGCTTGACGCCANAGGGACGGGTTNACGGTGTCGGGGCACGGACCATGCACGAAGTCGGACTTGGACAGGTCCCAACTGATGGGTAGCCAGGGGTTGGGATGGATCTTNTCGATAACCGGTTCGGCCCGCGTGGCGATNAAGCCCCGGGCAACGTCGGCGGCATCNGANCCGTTGTCGGCCGGCATGGATAAGGCGAAGGCCTCNAGGTCGGCCCGGGTGTGGTCGGTGNCGGGCTTGTGGGCGCGTGGATCNTCGCTCACGACGGGAACACCTCCGNATACGTCGTCGGGTGGNCTGNGGNTNGACNTAGGGGCCGTTGAAGACGGGGCCGGTATGGCTGAGCATAGGGATGTCGCCCGGACCGTCCTGGTAGCGGTTGAGCTCAAAGCGCGCCACCACGAAGTGGTGTACCTCGTCAGGGCCGTCGGCCAGTCGTAGCGTGCGCTGCTGGGTGTACATNCGCGACAGCGGCGTCCACTGGGACACCCCGGTGGCNCCATGGATCTGGATGGCNGAGTCGATGATCTGGCAGACCTTCTCGGGCACCATCGCCTTTACGGCACTGATCCAAACCCGGGCCTCGGCGTTTCCCATGGTGTCCATNGCCTTGGCGNCCCGCAGCACCATGAGGCGCATGGCCTCGATCTCGATACGGGCTCGGGACACCACTTCCATGTTCTTGCCGAGGTGCGAAATGGTCTTCCCGAATGCCTCCCGGTTGAGGCCCCGTCGGGCCATCATCTCAATGGCCCGCTCGGCAGCTCCGATGGACCGCATGCAGTGGTGGATGCGCCCCGGCCCGAGACGCAGTTGGGAGATCTCGAAGCCGCGGCCCTCACCGAGGAGCAGGTTGGAGGCCGGCACGCGGGCGTCGTCAAACGTGATGTGCATGTGACCGTGGGNGGCATCGTCGTCGCCGAACACCCACATGGGGTGGTCGATGGTGACNCCCGGAGTGTCGATGGGGACGAGGATCTGCGACTGGCGGCGGTGGGGTGGCCCGTCGGGGCTGGTCTGGACCATGGTGATCATGACCTTGCAGCGGGGGTCGCCAGCACCCGAGATGTAGTACTTGGTGCCGTTAATGACCCACTCGTCGCCGTCCAACACGGCTCGGCACGCGATGTTCTTGGCGTCCGAGGAGGCCAGGTCGGGCTCGGTCATGGCGTAGGCCGACCGGATCTCGCCGTTCAGTAGTGGTTCCAGCCACTGCTTCTTTTGCTCGGGAGTGCCGACCCGCTCGATGACCTCCATGTTCCCGGTATCGGGTGCCGAGCAGTTCATGGATTCCGACGCCAGGGGATTCTTGCCTAACTCGGCGGCGATGTAGGCGTAGTCCAGGTTGGAAAGGCCCTCGCCGGTTTCGGCATCCGGGAGGAAGAAGTTCCACAGGCCGACTGCGCGGGCCTTGGCCTTGAGGGCCTCGAGGATGTCGAGCTGGCCCGGGTGGTAGCCCCAGTGATCAGTGCGTTCGGTTCCCAGGCGGTGGTATTCGAGGGTCACGGGCTCGATCTCGTCGACGATGAACGCTTTGACCTGCTCGTAGAGCGGTCGGGCGCCCTCGGACATCCGGAGGTCCAGAGACGGGTCGCTTGGGTCGTCGATGTGGAGGCCGGGGCCGACTGCCATGGGATGTCTCCGATGCGGGAGGTGGCTGAACGGGTCGAACCTATTCCCGCTGGTCACGTCGGGCCCCAGCGGGCATGATGCGCGGCATGGGAGATCCGGTGCCGGTTGACGTGTCTGCCGAGGCCCTGGCGCTGTTCGCCGACCACGGGGCGGTTACCTACGCCGAACGGGTGACCATGGAACAGCACGCCCGGCAGGCCGCGGCGCTGGCCTGTGCCGCAGGGGCTGAGGACGCACTGGTGCTGGCCGCCCTGCTGCACGACGTGGGCCACTTCCTGGACCAGCCGGACTCCGAGTTCGGGGTGACCGACCACGGCACGACCGGTGGGGCGTGGGTAGCTGCCCGGTTCGTCGATGCGGTCAGCGAGCCGGTACGACTCCACGTGGCGGCCAAGCGGTACCGGTGTTTCGTGGACGCCGGGTACGAGGCTGAGTTGAGTCCGGCCTCGGTGGGGACGCTGCGCCTTCAAGGCGGGGCGATGTCGGCTATTGAGGCCGAGGCGTTCGAAGCCGAGCCGTTTGCCCTATCCGCGCTGGCCGTCCGGGGTTGGGACGACGGGGGGAAGGTTGCAGGGGTGGAGATCCCATCGGTCGAGTACTGGCGACCGTTGCTTGAAGACCCCGGGCTGCGACGGTGAGGCTGCTCGACGTCGATGCCGAGATGGTCACTGTCGAGTTGGCCGACGGCCCGGCGAGGTTTCACGCCCTGTGGCTGCGGGACAACGCACAGGACGAAGCGTCGCGCCACGGCAACGACCAGCGACTGTTCGACGTGACCGATCTAGCCGAGGCGGTCACCGTGGTGACAGCTGAAGTGGTCGACGGTCGCCTGGTAGTGGAGTTCGGACCGGACGGGGTGACCAGTTCCTGGGATGCGGTTTGGTTGGAGATGCACTGCTACGACCTACCCGGACGCCACCGAGTCACCGGCCAGTTGGCTAATCCGTGGACTGCCGACGGCTTGGGCGGTGGGACCGGTCCTTACCGCTTGGCTTGGGTCGATCGCGACGATTCGGCCGTCTGGGCGGATATCACCCGAGCGCTACAGCGCGACGGGGTAGCCATCGTGGAGGGTCTGGACACCGGGCATACCGGCGCGACTATTGGCGATGTAGCCGCCCTGTGGGGGCCGATTCGGGAGACCAACTACGGCAGGGTGTTCCATGTCCGAGCCGAGGTCAACCCGATCAACCTTGCCTTCACACCACGTGCACTGAACGTCCATACCGACAATCCCTACAGGCGGCCGGTGCCCGGCTACCAACTGCTGCACTGCCTGGTGGCCAGTGACGTGGGCGGAATGACCGTTCTAGTGGACGGCTTTCGAGCCGCCGAGGCACTGCGAGACGAGGACCTGGCGGCGTTCGGTCTGCTTTCGACGCGCAGCGTTCCTTTCCGATGGTCGGGTGACGGGTTCGACCTGCGCAACCGGGGGCCGCTGATCGAGGTGGCTGATGGTGGACCGGCGCACGGCATTATCCAGGCTGTGCGCTACAACAACCGGTCGGCGGCGCCCTTCGACCTGTCGTTCGACGAAATGGCCGAGTACTACGAGGCGTTCCGGACCTTCGCCCGACTGCTTCACCGGCCTGAGTTGGAGTACCGGTTCACATTGGCCCCTGGCGAGTGCATGGTATTGGACAACGAACGGATCCTCCATGGTCGGCACGGTGAGGCTGATCCCGAGCGGTACCTGCAGGGCTGTTACCTCGACCGCGACTGGATCCAGGGACGAATCGTCAACTAATGGTTAAGTGGAACACGTATCCTGTGTTACACTTATATTTCATGACAAACCTTACGCTGGCCGTGGACCACGACCTGCTGCACAGAGCCCGGGTGCGGGCCGCCGAGGAGGGAACGTCGGTCAACGCCGTGGTTCGGGACCTCCTGTCGGCTTATTCGGCGGTCGATCGGGTGGACGCGGCCCGGCGACGCTTGGTGGCCCTGTCGGTGTCTTCGGCCTCGGGTTCAGGGGGCCACCCCCTGACCGGAGGGGACGCTGCCTGATGTCGGGTCGAACGTTTGTCGACGCCTCGGTCCTGGTCCGACTGTTCGACGACGATGAACCGCAGCGCCAGGCGTCTGCCCGGGCACTGGTCGGTGCCATCCACGGTCCGGCGCTCGTGGTCTCCGGTCCGGTATTGGCCGAGTTCGCCGACGTGGTGATGTCCCGATTGGCTCGACCACTCACGGCGGTGGTAGCCCGACGGGCGTTGGCTGAATTGGCCGAACTGACCGTGGTCCCCGCCGACGCTTCGCTCGTGCTGGCTGCTGCCGACACCGCAGACGAGATGGGCCTGTCTTTTAGGGACGCCCAGGCCGTGGAGGCTGCAGTACTCGGCGGGTGCGACCGGATGGCAACCGAGTCGGTGATACACGGAACGGTCGTACGCGGTGTCCGGATTGAGGATCCGACCGCCGAGTCGGTGCTCGACTGAAGCTAGGGATTGGGACATGGGCCGGTTAGATGACCTGATAGCGGCGGGACTGGTGCGCCACGATGTGGACGCCCACGGCACGCGTATCCACGTGGCCGAGATGGGAACTGGCCCGTTGGTGTTGTTCGTCCATGGGTTCCCCGAGTCGTGGTACTCGTGGCGAAACCAACTACCGGCGGTGGCTGCTGCGGGGTACCGGGCGGCAGCCATCGATGTCCGTGGCTACGGCTCGTCGGAGACCCCCGAGGCAATCGAGGCCTANCGAATAATTGACTTGGTTGGGGACTGCGTTGGCGTAGTAGAGGCGCTCGGTGAGGAACGGGTGGTGATTGTCGGCCACGACTGGGGTTCACCCATCGCGGCGGCGGCAGCCCTTCTCCGTCCCGACGTGGTCGGGGCAGTCGCCCTTCTGAGCGTGGCCTACACGCCACCCAACGAGGCGAGGCCCACCGACGTCTTCCGGATGATGGGCGGGGACAACACGTTCTANATCGATTACTTCCAGGCACCCGGGGTGGCCGAGGCCGAGATCGCTGCCGAACCGGCTCGCTGGTTGGAAGGCTTCTCCTACTCTGCTTCAGGGGACGCTCCACCGCCGGGGCCGGACGAGCCCCCTGGGTTCGTCGTCACCGCTGGCGGCCGTCTGGACGATCGGTTCCAGTACCCGGATGGGCCGCTCGCATGGCAGGACGCCGACGACCGCGCCTTCTATGTCGGCGAGTTCTCCCGGGCCGGGTTCTCGGGTGGCCTGAACCGGTATCGGTGCGTGGACCGTGACTGGGTCGACCTTCGTGCCTGGCGTGGGGCGGCAATCCGGCAGCCCTCGCTCTATATCGGCGGAGAGAAGGACGGNCCCACCATCTGGGGAGCGGGCAGCATCGCCAGNTATGGCGAGACCCTGCCCGGCCTTCACGCCTCGGTGATCCTCCCCGAGATCGGNCATTGGATCCAGCAGGAGGCCCCGGAGGCGACCAACGCGNCCCTGNTGGATTTCCTAGGGGCGCTCACCCCCTAGGGTCNCACCATGGGGAAGGGCGACNGCGGCCAGTTGACCCGNTCATTGGGCCTTCGCCACGTCTTCGCCCTGTCCACCGGGGCGATGCTGTCGTCCGGCCTGTTCCTGCTGCCCGGCCTGGCAGCCGCCAAGGCTGGGCCGGCAGCCGTTCTGGCCTACCTGCTGGCCGGCTGCCTGGCTGTACCAGCCATGCTAAGCGTGTCCGAATTGGCCACAGCGCTGCCNAAGGCCGGAGGTGCCTACTACTTCCTCGAGAGGGCGCTCGGACCCGCGGTGGGCACGGTGGCCGGGCTCGGTACGTGGCTTTCGCTGGTGCTCAAGGACGCCTTCGCCATGGTCGGGATGAGCGCCTACCTCGTCCTGATCCTGGACGTTGACTCCACGACGCTGGCCCTCGTCCTGATCAGCCTGTTCACGCTGGTCAACGTGGTCGGATCCAAGGCAAGCGCGTCGATGCAACTGGGCCTCGTGGTGCTTGTCCTTTCGGTCATGGCGTGGTTCGTAGTTCAGGGGCTGTGGGAGACCGTCGATCGGGGGGTCGACGGTTCGAACCTGGACCCGTTCTTCGCCCACGGAGGGTCTGGCNTGGTGGCNGTCATCGGCCTGGTGTTCGTGTCCTACGGAGGCCTTACCAAGGTGGCCAGCGCCGCTGAGGAGGTTGAGGANCCCAGTCNGCGCATCCCACAGGGCATGGCCCTCTCGCTAGTCACGGCGACGGCGCTGTACACCCTCGGCGTACTNGTGACCGTNGCTGTGGTGCCGGCCGAGGTGCTCCACGGCGACCTGGCGCCGATCCACACGGCGGCTGAANCGGTGATGCCCAAGGTAGGGGCGTGGCTCGTCGTTGTGGCGGCGCTAGCCGCCTTCGCCTCAGCGGTNAACGCCGGCATCTTGGCCGCGGCTCGTTACCCGATGGCTATGGCTCGCGATGGCCTGCTTCCGGNCTGGATGGGTGGCCTAGGACGGTTCGGTACTCCGGTGTTCGGCGTTGTCTCCACGGGGGTGGCGATTGCGTTGGTAGTGCTGGTCTTTGACGCCGAGGCCATCGCCAAACTGGCCAGTGCCTTCGTTCTGCTCACCTTGGGACTGGTGAACCTTGCGGTACTGGTATTGCGGGCCTCGGAGATCAAATCGTACGCGCCGTCGTTCTGGTCGCCCCTGTACCCCTGGACCCAGTTGGTTGGTATCGGTATATCTGGGTACCTCATCTCTCGTCTGGGATCAGCNGCTCTGGTGTTCGTGGGTGTGGTGACCGCTGTCGGGTGGGCCTGGCACCACCTGTATGCCACACCGCGTACTGAGAGGGCTGGCGCCATCCGCCACGTATTTCGCCGGTGGGGCCGGGAGGCCGACGACTCCCTGGAGCGGGAAATCAGTGCGGCGATGGCTGGCCACGGTCTCAGGGACCGGGACGACTACGCCGGCCTTATCGCCCGAGCCGTGGTGCTATCCATCCCCGAGGGAGCCGGCATCGGTGAGGCGGCCGCCCGTGCTTCGACGGTGCTGTCGGAGCGGATCGGGGTGCCCACCGAGCGGGTTACCGAAGGGTTCTTGGAGACCGGATCCTTGTGGATTCAGCCGTCTTCGGACCATCCGACGGCTACACCAGTGGCCTTGTTTGAGGTTCTGGACGTTGACCAGTTGGTCATCGTCCGAGCGTCATCGGGCATCCGCATTCCGGCGGCGTGGGGCGGTTCAGGGGAGCGGGTCAACGCTCTGTTCTTCCTCGCTGGGACGACCGCCGAGCCAGGACGGGCACTCCGCCTGGCCGGAGAGTTGGCGGGGTTCTTGCACACCGGGGCACGGNTGTGCGGGCAGGCGGCCACTGAGGACGAGGTGAAGACGGCTTTGCTACCCGGACGGGCTGTCCGCCAGTACGCCCTGCTACCCGAGGGCCTGGACGCTGGCTTGATCGGGAGGCGCATTGGGGACCTGGGCNTGCCTGAGGAGGCCGAGGTGGCGGCTGTGATCCGCTTCGGGGTGGTGTTGGACNTGGACCCCGACCTGGTCTTGGAGGCCGACGACCAGGTGACGGTGGTCGGCCCGGAGGAATCCATGCCAGCCCCCGGTGAACCCGCCCCCCTGGGCTGACGAGGGGTCCGCTACCGAGCGGCACGACCTNCCATTCTGGATGAGGATGATGAACTAGCGGTTCAGTACCTACTTGAGGGCTCCATGGCCGACTGATGCAGCTGCCGGGGAGGAAGGTGGTGCGGCCAGCCGGCGACCTTTTCAAAGAGCGGTAGGAACGGTTGCTGGAGGCCCGCTGACTTTGGTGGATCGGATCAGGCCAGTAGCAGNCGGCGGATCTCGGCTGCGCCGGCCACCCGTTCGGCGTCGGTCCCTGCGACGGGAGCCAAGTTGAAGTCGACCGCCCCCGCATCCATGAACGGTCGGAGCCATTCCACGATGTCGGCCGGCGTGCCGACTGGCGAGTAGCGCTCGAAGGCCGCCCACGGCGCGCCGTAGAACTTCTCCATGGCGGGGGCCAGNAGNGCTGCACCTTCGGTCGGCGTGTCACCCAGGCCCACCCAGACCTGGTAGCCGTGCCGCCACGCCACGGCGGAGCGCCCGCTCGTGGTAGCTGCTAGCTCAGCGATGTGCACGCCCTCGGCGAATCGGCGTGGTGAGCACCATGAGGCCAGCCAGCCGTCNCCCCGTCGACCGGCCCGTCTGGCTGCCGCATCGGACCGGCCACCCACGGTGATCGGTACCCGTGGGGTCGGGGTGGGACGAATCAAGACGTCGGGCGCGTCGTAGAACTCGCCGCGGTGATCGACGGCCTCGCCGGCCAGAAGCGGTCGCAGCACGTCGAGGGACTCGTCGGTACGACGTCCACGGGTTGCCGGATCAACNCCCACCACCTCCATCTCGTGGCGGTCCTCGCCACCCACGCCCACGCCGAAGGTCAGCCGCCCAGGAGCCTGTTCGGCCAGCGTCGCTACCTGACGGGCAACGGCGACCGGATGGCGCAGGGCCAGCAGGTACACACCGACGTACACGCCGATGGTGGGGTGCAGGCCAGCCAGCCACGAAACCTTCATGAGGCCGTCCATGCCGCGTCCGTCGAAGAACGCCACGTGGTCGGCGGTGAACACGTGGTCGAGGCCCGCATCAGCTGCTCCGTGTAAGTAGGCCGCTGCGTCTTCATGTGACGCGAAGCCAGCCGGTGGGATGGACAGGCCGACCCGAACCCCCTGGGTCATGTGATTCCCGGCCCGCTGGTCAGCCATGCCCGTGGTTCACGGCGTCCGCTTCTCGCCGAACCGGTCCCACGAGGTGATTTTGTCGGCGGCCCGATAACGGGGAGCCACGCCCCACTTTCCGGTGGGGTGACCGAGGGGCAGCAATGCCAGGACCTCGTAGCGCTCTGGGATACCCATCAACTCCCGCACGTCGTCTTCGTAGATTCGGTGCAGCGTGGTCATCGCTGTACCCAGTCCGAGGGACCGAGCGGCCAGCATGAAGTTCTGGATGGCCGGGTACACCGATGCGTGTGTCGGACCGACGGGCATCGACCCCTCGTCATCGTGGACCGTCATGTCGATGGACGGCATGAGCAGCAGCACTAGTACCGGCACGTGTTCGAGGTTTTCGGCCAGATGCACGGTGGCTCGGCTGTTGCGTTCCCAGCCCTGGCGGACCTCGTCGTTGGGAAACTCGGTGGGGGCGATGGCCGGTTCGTAGCGTCGCCAACCGCGTCTGTAGATCTCGGCTAGGCCGACCTTCTTCTCGGGGTCCTGTACGACCACGAACTGGTACGGCTGGATGTTGCCGCCACTGGGGGCCTGGACGGCGGCTTGCAGGCAGGTCCAGATATCGTCGTCGGACACCGGTTCCTCGCTGTACCGGCGCATGGCCCGGTTGGTCATCAGACCGTCCAGGAGACCGATCTCGTTGCCGCGGGCTCCGCCCGTCTCGAAGGTCATGGTGTTCTCCAGTTTCTGATCGGCTATTTCCCGGTGAACCGGGGTTCGCGCTTCTCGGTCAGGGCGGATAGGGCCTCGTGGAAGTCCTCCGACGCGAAGGTCACCGTCTCCAAGGCTGTCGAAAGGTCGAAGGCAGGGCCACAAGTCTGTTTGATCCACGTGTTGATGGCTTGCTTGGTGAACTGCACAGCCTGGGGGGCGCCGGCGGCTAGGCGCTTCGCCCACGCCAGGCCGGCGGCCACACAGGCCTCGGGGTCAGACGCGGATTCGACGATCAGCCCCATTTTCTCGGCGTCGGCCGCGGTGACCGGGTCACCGGTCAGCAGGTACCGCTTGGCCAACTGCGGGCCGACGGCTAGGGGCCAGGCCACGGTGCCGCCATCGCCGGCCACGATCCCTACCTTGACATGCGGGTCGCCGAGGCGGGCTGTATCAGACATCACGGTGATGTCGGCCAGCAGGGCAATGCTGGCCCCGAGGCCCATGGCGTGGCCGGTCACCGCGCACACGATTGGGAGGTGCACGTCGAGCATGTTCCACACGATCGACTTGCCATCCAAGCGGATGTCGGCGGCATAGCCGGGCTCAGCGAACCGGGGGAACCAGGCGAAGTCGCCGCCGGCGGTGAAGGCCTGTTCGGTGCCAGCCAGCAGCACGGCTCGGGCTTCACGTTCCTCGCGCAACTCCTTGAACAGCAGCGTCAACTCGTGGTGCATCTTGGCATCGACCTTGTTCAGGTCGTCATCGGGCTTGTCGACGGTGACGACCAAGACGTCGCCATCGCGCTCGAACCGTATGTACTCGAAATCGTCGAATCGGGAATCGTCGGACACCGGTTGTCTCCTGTTTCTCGGGGTCGTTCTAGGGTCGGGTTCAGGAAGGGTCAGGGCCGAGGTTCGCGGGGGAGTCCAAGGAGGCGTTCCCCGATGATGTTGCGTTGGACCTCGCTGGTGCCACCTCCGATGGTGAGCGCTCGGGAGAAGTAGTGCCCCCACGCCCAGAGGTCCTCATCCTCCTCGTACGGGTAGTGCCCGTCCAGCATGGTCGACGGTCCCTCGAGGTCCTTCACCAGCGCCATGGCCTTCTGTCCGTGCTTGTCGCCGATGGCTTTGCGGATCGAAGACAACGGCCCAGGATCGCCGCCGGTCAACTGGGCGCTCATCACCCGTTGGTTCAGAAGGCGTAACACCGCCATTTCGGTGTAGAGGTCAGCCACCCGTTGGCGGAGGATCGGGTCTCCACAGCCCAGTTCGCGAATGCGGGCCAGCACCGCCGGGTCGTCGGGGCCGCGGCCCCACAGCACGCCGCCCTGTGAGAGGGACACCCGTTCGTTAGCCAGCGTGACCTTGGCGAGGCGCCAGCCCTCGTTCTCGGTGCCCACCAGATTCTCGACAGGAATCTCCACGTTGGTCAGAAACGTCTCGTTGAAGTGGTGGCCACCTGTCATCTCCACGATGGGGCGGACCTCAATGCCCGGTGTGGTCATGTCCAACAGTAGGTACGAGATGCCCTTCTGGGGTGGGCCGATGTCGGAGGTTCGGACCAGCAGGATGCCCCAGTCGGTGACATCGGCCCGGGTGGACCAGATCTTGGAGCCGTTCACGATGTAGTTGCCGCCGTCACGCACGGCCCTGGTGCGCAGCGACGCCAGATCTGAGCCGGCCTCGGGCTCGCTAAATAACTGGCACCAGTCCTCGGTGTTGTCCAGCATCGGGGGGAGGAAGCGCTCCTTTTGAGCCTGGGTGCCTCCGGCGAGGATGGTCGGCCCGGCCCAGCCAACACCGATGGAGGCACCGGGGATGCGAATCCCTGCCCGATGGAACTCGTCATCGATAATGAGTTGGGTTACGGCATCAGCATCGCGTCCCCACGGACCGGGCCAGTGTGGGGCAATGAATCCACCGGCGGCCAGCGTGGCCCTATCGGGGTGCGGATGGGCATCCAGCCAGACGCGTATCTCGAGGCGTCTCGGATCGTCGTCGGGAGGAAGAGTGAAGTCCACGGGTGTCTGCCGGCTGGGGAGTGGCGCTCAGGAGACCCTAAAGACCAGTACCTAGAGAAGGGTGGTGTCGGTCTCGAGACCGAGGGCCAGCCGGCCAGTGAGCTCGTGAATGCGGGGAGCCACCATTGCGTGAGTGGCGGCGACCTGGCCGTCACGGATCTTCCGCTGAAGCGGTTCTCGGAGATACACCGCTGCTCCACCCGCCTCACGTCCAAGCGTGACTAAGGCGTCAGCACAGCGCTGGGCAGCGTCGCATGCCGCCAGCCTGAGGCGGCGTCGGTGCTCGAGGGTGAGGGGGTCGCCGGCTGCTGCAGTAGTCCACGCCTCGCCGATGGCGTCGTGCAGGAATGCCCGGGTGGATCGGGCGGTGGCCTCAGCGGTGGAGTGGGCCACCTGCCCGGAGGCTCGTTCAGCCAGCGTTCGTTTTGAGCCCTCGGGCTTCTTTGCTGTGGCCAGCTCCCCAAATCGGTCGACGGCGCCATCCAGGAGGCCGATGGACACCGAGGCGATGCCGATGGCCAGCATTCCATAGAAGGGGAAGCGCCAGGTGGGGCCGTCGAGGCGAGGTATGGCGTCCATCATCTGGAGCCACCGGCCCTCGGGCACAAAGGCGTCCTCGACGCGATAGTCGGTTGACCCACTGCCCGAGAGTCCGGTGACGTGCCAGGTGTCGAGGTGCTCGACGTCGTCGCGGTCGAAGAACACGAACGGAGCTACCAGACCGTCCGCCCGGCGGGCCGGTTTTCCATCGGGCTCGACGATGCGGGCCCCCCCACCAATCCAGTCGCAGTGGCGGGTTCCTGAGCCCCATGCCCAGGTGCCCGAGACGCGTAGGCCTCCGTCGACCGGGGTGGCGGTGCCGACCGGGGCGGCATAGCCGCCAGCGCAGGAGTCAGGGGAGCCGAAGACTAGGGAGGCCATGTTCTCAGGTAGGAACCCGGCCATGAGAGAGGTGGTGCCAGCGATCATCACACACCACGCGGCNCNGCCGTCGTGGCGGGCCACCTCGGCGATCACCTGAGATGCGGTGGCCACATCGGCCTCCGGCCCGCCCAGGTCGGTGGGGGTGAGGAGGCGAAATAGCCCTGCATCGCGCAGGTCTGCCACCACGTCGTCGGGCAGGGTGCGTTCGGTCTCGGCGCGTTCGGCGCGTTCGGCCAGTGAAGGCCCGAGTGCCCGGGCAGCGGGGAGGAGATCGGATGCGGTCGTCCTGAGGAGGGAGGACATNGAGTACAAATATAGAATANNCTTCTAGAAACGTCAAATNTANATNGAAGNAGTCTANAGTNNAGGNATGTCCANNCAGGAGGCTGCCNTCGAGATTGTCGGGCCGGAACNGGCNNCCGGTGGACGAGCCGCCCGGACTCGTGCNGCCCTGGTGGAGGCCACGCTGGTTCGGTTACGGAGTGACGGTTCGTTCACCGCCGAGCAGGTNGCGACCGACGCCGGGGTGAGCGTGGCCACCATCTACAACCGATTTCCCGATGGGCGTGACGGTCTGCTGGCCGGCGCTTTCGATCGGGCGCTAGACCGGNTNGTGGAGGCCAGTACACGCCCGCTGACAGCCGAGCATCTGCTGGACCANGGGTTGGCCGGGACGATGGCCGCTTTGGTCGACGGACTGTGCGAGGCCTTCTCTGCCGATGCACTGGTCATGCGGGCCGCTTTGGCCCGNCTGCCCGAGAGTCGCTCGTTGCGTGACGCCTACCGCCGCCATGAGGCTGCGGCTCGAGTCGCCAGTCGGCGGTTCGTGGAGTTGGGCCAAGCGGCGGGGCGGATCGCCGACGGCGATCCCGATGAACTGGCTGACCTGCTGGTCGTACTGGGCCAGGGAATCAACAACCCGGTGCTGCTGGGCGCCACCGACCGTGGTCGACTCTGTACCCGACTGGCCGACGCACTGGTGGCCGTCCTCGATCCTGCAACGGAGAGGCCATGACCGACGAGAATANGGGCACCACGGTCGTNTACTGGCGAAAGATGTGCGGGTTCTGCGCCCGCTTGCTGGGCGAGCTCGAGCAAGCGGGTGTCGACGTCGAACTGCGGGACATCTGGGAGGACCCGGAGGCAGCGGCGTTCGTNCGCTCNGTGAACGACGGAGCCGAGACNGTNCCCACGGTCGTCCTGCCCGACGGCCGGGCGATCACCAACCCGCCCCCCGACGCACTAATTGCACACCTGACGGCGGGCTCCTGAGCCACGCAGCTGGTGGGATTCGATCCGCTGGCTTATGGCTTGCCGCCGGTTGAACCGAGTTCGATGGGCTCGCCGAGGCTGATCGTGTGGAGGTCGATGGCTCCCGGGTGGGGTGTAAGAGTGGTCGTGGCCGCTACCGCAGGAGCCGGTTCAGCCATTCCACCCGACGAGACGGTTGGCCGGTGCGGGCCTCTGCCCGGTCGGCACCTGCGGCCATCCAAAGGCCAGCGTTGATACCGGCCCAGCGCAGTGGTTCGGGTTCCCACCTCCGGGCATGGTGGCCGATCCATGGGAGGTCGGTGCGGCCACTCGCTGTCCCAGTGATCAGTTCAGCGATGGTGTGCCCGNCCAGTTTGGCGGTGGCCACTCCGTCGCCCACGTAGCCGCCAGCCCACGCCATGCCCGAGGACCGGTCNAAGCCACACGACGGGACCCAGTCGCGGGCCAGGCCCATGACGCCACCCCACCGGTGGGTAATCGCNGCTTCACCCAGTACCGGGAACAGTTGCCGCAGCGAGGCTTCGATCTCGTCATGCACCTCGTGGTGAACTCCGGTGGTCGACGAAACCTTCGACCCGAACTGGTAGGGAGCTCCCCTTCCCCCCATNGCGATGCGGCCGTCNGCGGTGCGTTGGCCGTAGATGANGAGATTGCGGCCATCGCCGAACGTGGGCCGGTTGGTCAGGCCGATCTCGTCCCACACGGCATCTGACAGCGGTTCAGTGGCCACCATCATCGAGTACAGAGGGACGAGGGTACGGCGGTGGCCGACCAGGTCCCGGGTGTANCCCTCGGTGGCCCGCACCACGACGTCGGCCCGCACNGTGCCNCGGTCAGTGTCCAGCCGAGCCGAATTAGTCGGATCGGCAGGGTGGATGGCCGACACGGCGGTCCGTTCGTGGATGGTGCCGCCCAGGCGTTCCACGGTTTCGGCCAGACCTCGCACCAGCCGGCTCGGATGGATGGCCGCCACGTGTCGGTTGAACCAGCCGCCCACCACGTCGGTGGCGTTGCAGATCGAACGGGCCTCGTCGCCATCCACCCAATGAACGTCGTCGTGGGTTAGCCCGAGGGCGTGCCGGGCCCGCACGCCAGCGCCGATCCGTTCGGCCTGGGGGCCACTGCGGGCCATGTCAATCCAGCCGCCCTTGGCGTAGTGGCAGTCGATGCCCTCGGTGTCGGCTACCCGGCCGATGTCGTCGATGGCATCGTAAAGGCCACGCATCTGGCGGACTGCCGCCTCCGGAGTGGACCGGGCGGCCCAGTCCATGGGGCTGATGCTGTACTCGCCAAGGGCCCAGCCTCCGTTTCGCCCCGAGGCGCCAAATCCGGCGATCTCGCGTTCCACGACCACNACGCGTAGGCCGGGGTCGATTCGCAGCAGGTGGTAGGCGGCCCAGAGGCCAGTGAAGCCAGCGCCCACGATGGCCACGTCGGCCTCCCGGTCGCCTTGAAGGGCCGGGCGGGGGTCGAGAGACCCGGGCACGGTGTCATGCCAGAACGAGACGGCTCGGTCGTTGCGGGATCCCTCAAGGTCGNCCATCGGGTNGAANCTAGGTGGTGGGCGGTGCGGGTCTGACCACCAGGCGGTCAGCTNTCGAAGCCGATGCCGAATCGGTCCAGTAGCGATAGCCAGGGTCCACGTCGTCCATCCCGACGGTCGCAATCCTTGATCGCCCNACGGGTGAGCTGGATGGCCGGCCAGCGCAGCGGTTCTGGGGGGAACGGAAACGGAGCTCGTCGGACCATCTCCAGCGAAGTTCGTTCTGAGGTGATCCCGTCGACTAGATCCAGGGCTACCCGGGCACCGAAGCGGCTGGCCCCCACCCCGAGCCCGGTATACCCGGCAACCCATGCCGCCCGCCCCTGATGGCTGGTGCCCCATGTGCAGGTGAACCGACTGGTGGTGGCGATCGGGCCGCCCCAACGGTGAGTGAACCGGATGCCCTCCAGCTGGGGGAAGGTCGCCAGAAAGTGTCTGGCGAGGGTACGGGTGGTCGATTCGCTGTGTTCGAGGTCTGGGTCCACGCGGTTGCCGAAGTGGTACAGCGCGTCCCACCCACCCCACAGGATCCGGTTGTCGGAGGTGAGACGGTAGTAGTGGAACTGGTTACCCACATCGGACAGTCCCTCCCGGCCTACCCAACCGAGGGACGCCANCTGCGTCGACGACAGGGGCTCGGTCGCCAGTACGTGGTCGTAGACCG
Source organism: Acidimicrobiaceae bacterium (assembly GCA_002714485.1). GTDB lineage: Bacteria > Actinomycetota > Acidimicrobiia > Acidimicrobiales > MedAcidi-G1 > UBA9410. Next base: position 3,629 of record PAXM01000017.1, on the reverse strand, counting down.
GTGCCACCTTCNTTCGGATGGCCCGGATTGGCGATCGGTAGGCGTTGGTGGCCACCACCACCCGGTCCGTCGTGACCGTGCCGTGGTCGGTCTCGACNCGGATGCCGTTCAGGGTGGCCTCCAACGACTGGACGGCGCTGTGGTCGTGGAACCGGACGCCCAGGTCCTCGGCAGCGGTTCGCAGGCCCCAGGCCAGGCGGGCCGGGTCCAGCATCACGGTGCGGTCGGGCACCAGCAGCCCGGCCCGGTACAGCGGAGAGTCGACCCGGGACCGGGTGGTCGGGGCGTCAAGCAGGGTGGCCTCGATGCCGTAGGCGAGGTGAACGTCCACGGCGTCGGCCAACTCGTCGGCCTGCCAGTCGGCGACGGCGACGTTCAACTCACCGGTNCGCTCAGCTCCNCAGTCGATGTCGTGGCGGTCGATGGTGGCCACGATGTCGTCCAGGTTNTNATCGCCGAGTCGGACCAGCTCGGCGATCTCGTCGGGCCAGTGGGCCACTCCGTTCTCCAGGCCGTGGGTGAGTGAGGCGTCGCAAAACCCACCGTTGCGTCCCGTTGCACCCGCGGCCGTCTCGTCGGCTTCCAGCACCACGANCGTCCGGCCGGGGTCGGCCTCGATTGCGCACAACGCGGTCCACAATCCGGTGAACCCTCCGCCCACGACCACGAGGTCAGCGGTGGTCGGACCATCCAGCGCTGGAGCGGCAANCGGTCGGGNGGGTTGGTCCAGCCAGAGCACCATNGGGGCCGAGTCGGCCAGCGCCGCATCCACCACGTCGCAGCGCGGGCCTCCTCCGGCGGCCGTCAGGAAGGAATCAGTCTTCAATGGCTGTCCTCGACGGTCCCCNCCAGTACAACGGAACAGGTAGCAGAATTGCTACTAAACGACGAAATCCATTGTNCTANTGGCNGNACGACGATGGATTCAGTAGTCTGCCGCACGGCATGGAGAGTAGTCCCTCCGTGCCCGGGGGCCAGTGGCCCTGTTGGTGCTCCAGGAGGGGTCCCGGCGGGTCCAGACGAGGGACGGGGAGGACCGATTCGATGAACGGAACCACGAACGGGCAGGGCCCGGCGGTCGAGTTGGCAGGGGTGGTCAAGCGCTTCGGTGATCGCTCGGGCACTGAGGTGACTGCGGTTGACCACATTGACCTCACCATCACCGACGGCGAGTTCTTCTCCCTGCTCGGCCCGTCAGGCTGCGGCAAGACCACCACTCTGCGCATGGTGGCCGGCCTNGAGCTCCCGACCGCCGGGTCTATCCGCATCCACGGTGAGGAGATGGGCCTCCGTCCGCCAAATAAACGACCCGTCAACACCGTCTTCCAGAGCTACGCGCTGTTCCCCCACATGACGGTGGCCACCAATGTCGGCTTCGGCCTCGAGATGCGCAAGGTCCCCGCTTCCGAGCGCAAGGACCTCATCGACTGGGCCATNGACCTAGTCGAGATGGGCTCGATGGCTCACCGTAAGCCCGCCCAGTTGTCAGGCGGTCAGCAGCAGCGAGTGGCCTTGGCCCGGGCATTGGTGAANCGGCCCGAGGTGCTCCTGTTGGATGAACCGCTGGGTGCTCTCGACCTGAAACTCCGCCAGCAAATGCAGCTCGAACTCAAGAATCTCCAACGCGAGGTCGGCATCACCTTCGTTTACGTCACTCACGACCAGGAGGAGGCGGTCACCATGAGCGACCGCATTGGCGTCATGCATGAGGGTCGGCTCCTGCAGGTCGACACACCCGAGGCCATTTACGAGCGGCCCACCACCCGGTTCGTGGCCGACTTCATCGGACAGACCAACTTCCTGGAGGCCACGGTGGCNAGCGGCGAGGAGGTCGTGCTGGCCAACGGCGACCGCCTCCGTCTGTCATCGGACCAGCCGGCCGGGTCATCGGTGGCCGTCACTGTCCGGCCCGAACGACTTACCGTNCACCGCCGGGGNGAGGCGCCCACGGATCGTCACTGCGTCGAGGGCCGGGTTGAGACCGTCACCTACCTGGGCAACGCNGTGGTCTACGGCATCGGCGTGGACTGGATGCACCTCGAGGTGCGCTGTCCAGCCACCCTGGCCGGTGACCGCCGGGACGTGGGNGACGACGTCACGGTGTCCTTCGAGCCCGACCACGCAGCGGTGGTGACGGGCTGATGCCCGTCGAGGCACCTCCGGGCGACGCCCCGGAACTGGAGGAAGCCACCAAGATGGCCACGCCGGGTCTAGAGCACGAGGCCGAACGCGCCAAGGCGCGTCAGGGCTTCNTGCTGGGCCTGCCCACCATCGTCTANTTNCTGATCTTCTTCGTGGCCCCGCTGNGGTTCGTGGTGGCCTACTCGTTCGCCACCCGCACCAGCACGGGCCGGACCGAGTTGCGCGACTTCAACCTGGATGCCTACGCCCGCCTAGGCGACGACATCATCATGACGGTGGCCTGGCGGTCGCTGTGGATGGCCGTGCTGGCCACGCTGATCTGCCTGGTGCTGGCCTACCCGCTGGCTTACTTCATCTCGACCCGCAGCCCGGCTGTGCGCAACATGCTCCTGGTCGCGGTCATGATCCCGTTCTGGTCCAACTTCCTGATCCGAACATACGCCTGGCGGGTGCTGCTGGACAGCGACGGGCTNGTGACCCAGGGCCTGGAGATGCTCGGCCTAGGGGATGGACGCATCCTTTTCACCTCCAATGCGGTGATCTTGGGCCTTGTCTACGGCTACCTGCCGTTCATGGTGCTACCCCTGTACGCGGCCATTGAGCGCATCGACTGGAGCCTCGTGGAAGGTGCCCGTGACCTGTACGCCAGNGGTTGGGCGGCCTTTCGCCGGGTGGTGTGGCCGCTGTCGCGCCCCGGCGTCATTGCTGGTTCGATGCTGGTGTTCGTGCCCAGTTTCGGGGCCTACGTCACTCCGGCCATCCTGGGCGGCAACAAGGAAGGGCTTCTGGGTAGTTACATCGTGCTGCAGTTCCTGTCGGCCCGGAACGGGCCGGTGGGCTCGGCAGTGTCGGTGGTGGTTCTCGGCGTGATGCTCGTCAGCACGCTCNTCTACTTCCGGGCCGGGGGGAAGAACCTGTGAGCAAGGGCGTCGCCAAGTCGACCGCTGAACCCCAGGGGGCTAGTCGCTGGCTGCTCCGCGGCCACTCGGTGGCCGTGTTCGCCTTCTTCTACGCCCCGATCATCGTGNTATGCGTCTTCTCGTTCAACGACAGCAACGCNGTGGGNAACTGGAACGGCTTCACTCTGGACTGGTACTCAGACCTGTTTGCCAACGACAACATTCAGTCCTCGATCTGGGTGTCGGTCAAGGTGTGCGTGGTGTCGACGCTTATCTCGGTGGTGCTGGGTACAGCCGGAGCGTTGGCCCTCGAACGGTTTCGGTGGTGGGGCCAGAAGGCCTTCGACGCCGTCCTCTATCTGCCCATCATCATCCCCGACGTCACCATGGCCGTGATGATGCTGGTCTTCTTCAGCGAGACGGCACCGTGGTTCGACTGGATCCCCGGCATCAACCTCCAGAACGGCCTCGAGAAGCTGGTGTTCAGCCACGTAGCGTTCAACATCTCGTTCGTGTCGGTGGTGGTGCGGGCCCGTCTGGCCAACTTGGACGCCTCCATGGAGGAGGCGGCCGCCGACCTCTACGCCA
>PAXM01000016.1 GCA_002714485.1 Acidimicrobiaceae bacterium | reverse complement strand
AGGCTGGGCCAGGAGAGATCGTCTACGTGTCTGGCATCGAGGAGGTCACCATCGGGGAGACCCTTGCTGACCTGGAAGACCCCCGCCCGATGCCCGTCATCACAGTTGACGAGCCCACACTGTCGATGGCCATCGGGGTCAACACATCGCCGGTAGCTGGCTCTGAGGGCACAAAGCTGACAGCCCGCCAGGTCAAGGCCCGCCTAGACGCCGAACTAGTTGGCAACGTCTCACTCAGGGTCATGCCCACCGAGCGGCCCGACGCCTGGGAAGTCCAGGGTCGAGGCGAGTTGCAGTTGGCGATCCTTGTCGAAACAATGCGTCGCGAGGGCTTCGAACTCACCGTCGGCAAGCCCACCGTGCTGCTACGCGAGATCGACGACACCCTGCATGAGCCCACCGAACGCCTCTCGGTCGACGTACCGGAGGAGTATGTGGGGGCCGTCACCCAACTGTTGGGAGAACGTCGAGCCCGCATGCAGGGCATGGCCAACCATGGCACCGGTTGGGTCCGCCTCGACTATGTGTTGGCAGCCCGTGCCCTTGTCGGCTTTCGAACTGAGTTTCTGACCGAGACTCGGGGCACTGGCTTGCTGCACCACGTCTTCGAGGGGTGGGAGCCGTGGATGGGCGACCTACGCACACGCCTGACCGGCAGCGTGGTCGCCGACCGCATGGGCAGCGCCACCGCCTACGCCATCACCGGTATCCAGGAGCGAGCGTCGATGTTCGTGGGTCCGACCGAGGAGGTGTACGGCGGGATGATCGTCGGTGAGAATCCTCGAGCTGAGGACATGGACGTAAACATCAGCAGGGAGAAGAAGCTGACCAACGTTCGAGCTGCGGCGTCCGACGACACGGTACGTCTCACCCCACCCCGCCGCCTGTCGCTCGAACAGGCCCTGGAGTACATCGCCGACGACGAATGCGTCGAGGTCACCCCGGCCGCAGTCCGGCTTCGTAAGGTCGAGTTGGACGCCAACGCCCGGGCCCGCAACGTCAAGCGCCTCAAACAGGCGCGGGCTTGACTAGTCAGATAGTTCCCGGGGAGCGGGCNGCTACCGTCACTGTCGTGACACGACGNNTCGAGACAANCCCTGGTGTCCTNTTCCTCTGCATTCACAACTCNGGCCGCTCCCAGATGGCNGCCGGCTGGCTCCGCCACCTGGCCGGTGACGCCGTGCGGGTNCTTTCNGCNGGTTCGGANCCCGGCNAGGCCGTCAACCCGNCNGCTGTAGCGGTGATGGCCGAGGTTGGCATCGATATCGCTGGNGCCCAGCCNCGACGGTGGACTNCGGNGATGGTGGCCGANGTGGACGTGGTGGTTTCGATGGGCTGNGGCGACGAGTGCNCCGTCGTCCCTGGTACACGNCTGCTGGACTGGGAACTTCCTGATCCGGCGGGCCAGGNGCCAGACATGGTCCGTGGNGTTCGAGACGACATCGAGGTTCNGGTGNGNTNGTTGTTGGACGAGATTCTCGATCGGGAGGTGGCCGACNGATGGCCGTNAACGTGATGGGNACGCCCCTCCAGGAGTGCAGCNNCGACCCNCTGACGGGCTTCTTCCGGGACGGGTGNTGCAACACNGGTGCCGACGATCTCGGGNTNCACACGGTGTGCGCGNTGGTCACCGAGGAGTTCCTGGNCTTCTCCAAGGAGGCGGGCAACGACCTGTCCACACCCCGGCCGGGCTTNCCCGGCCTGCAACCNGGTGACCGATGGTGCCTGTGTGCNCCNCGCTGGCAGGAGGCTCACGAAGCCGGCATGGCACCGCCGGTGCTGCTGGCCGCGACCCACATCCTGAGCCTNGAGTGGGTNGATGCTNANGCCCTCCGAGCGGCCGGAGTCGATCNACCNGATTGATCAGGANNGGNTCAGGCGCTCCACNAGCGGTTCAAAGGCATCGCGCCAGTCGGCGACCATNCCGACGTCGCACCAGCCCCAGAGTTCGCAATCGGGATCGGGGTTGATGCCCACAACGGTGCCTGCCCCCCGGAGGCCGACCGTGTGGTTGAACTTTCCGGACGTGCCGATGGCGATGCATAGCCGGGGAGNGATGGCGTGGCCNGTGATCCCGACCTGACGGGCNCGGGGCAGCCAACCGGCGTCGGTGACNTTCCGGGTGGCGCACAGNTCCGCTCCNAGGAGTCCGGNCAGNCGTCGTATCTCNGGCAGGTCGNNNGGATCNACGCCCTGCCCGATGCTCACCACCACCGGTGCGGTGGCCAACAGGTGGCTGTCGTCGTCACGCCATCGCTCCAATACCCGGACGAGTGGTTCGNCCCCGGGTGGGACGAGNCGGTCGGCGCCAAATGGCCCGGTGGGTCGTGGTCTCGCCACGGGAAGAACACCGGCCCGGACGGTAGCCATCTGGGTCGGTGACGTACAGGTGATCTCAGCCACGAGACGGCCACCAAAGGCCGGCTTTAGGGCCACCAGTCGGGCATCGCGGACCTCGAGGCCCACAGCATCACCGGTCAGTCCGGCACCCAGACAGGCGGCGAGGCGGGCGGCAACCTCACGACCCCAGGCTGTGGATGGCGCCAGCACGGCCCAAGGGGGGTTCTTGGTGAAGTGACTAGCCAGCATTCGGGCCACCTCGACGGCCCCGGTCACGCCGGCGTGCCGGATGACCCGGTCGGCGCCCTGACCGCTGATGGCCTCCCAGTCTTCGACGACGGCAGTGGTTAGGACGACTCGACCGCCGATCGACTCGGCCAGTCCGGCAGCAGCGCCCAGCAGTTCAGCGGTCGTGCGGGNCCGGCCCGACTCGCCGACTACCACGACGTTGCCGCCGCNACCTGATCCGGAGAGCCGTGCCACCTCNGTGGCCGNTGTGGCGTCAGTTAGNGANCGGCCAGTGGGGTCCAGCGCTCCACGGGANCGGACCACCTCGGCCACCCGATCCAGATGAACCGCCGTTGCACCGTCAAGGCATTCACCTGACCGGTCGACGTCNAACCCCCGGACCTCGCCGACTNTCGTCGGNCTGGCGGCCGCCCCCCAGGGGCCGTNACCTAGGTCGGTGGGTCCGAGTCGACGNATCCGGTCGGCGTCCACNGTGGCCCACGCCTCAGGGTCCTTCACCTTGCACGGATCGCACAGTCTTTCGGCACACGAGATGACGGCCGGTAGGTCCACCTCGACCCGCAGCCACTCGTCGTCGTGCTCCAAGAGGGTTGACAGGCCTGTNTTGCCNNCGTCGGCGGTGCGGAGNTCCAACTCGCGGACNCCCACCAGNAGGGGTAGNTCCAGTAGTTCAGCCACNTGGGCGGGTACCTGGCCGGTATCNGCGTCCACCGAGTTGCGCCCGCACAGCACTAGGTCCCAGGGGCCGGTGGCTTCCAGTGCGGCTACCACCGCTCGCGCTGTGGCCAGCGTGTCGCTGCCGGCGAATACTGGGTCGGTTACGTGGATCCCGTCGGCGCAACCACACAAGATTGCCTCACGCAGGATGGAGTCCGCCNAGTTCGGTCCGAGGGTGATCGCCGTACAGGTGCCACCGGTGGCCTCGGCTAGGTCGCAGCCGGCCCGGACTCCACGGCGGCAGTAGTCGTTCATGTGGAGTTCCAGGCCATCACGCACCATGCGCCCGTCAGCGCCCAGCTGCATCTCCTGGAACTTCGGGATCTGCTTTACCAAGGCGGCGATCCGCAGGGGTCGGTTCGGCCGGTTGGTCACTGCGTCACCGTACCGGTGGTACCACTAGCGTCCGGACGTGGCCAGCTTCGACACTGAGACATTCCTCGTCGACGCCACCGATCCCGGTGGCCTGGTGGAGGTGTTGGACGAGGTGGCCGGGGCTCCCGGGGCATGGGTAAACGTCGAGCCAGACGTCGATGATTCGCTCCGGACCGAGGTATCGGGCCTGTTCGCCTGGTTCTCAGCCCGGGGTGCCCAGGTGCCGGTGGGGACGTTCGTGGCCGGCACCAGCCGTGATGTCCCGTCGATTGGCGTCGACCACGGCTCTGGCCGTGGGGCCGGCGACCGCCTCCGTGAGGCCGGTCTGTCGGCCCCCGATGGCTGGTTGCTCCGCCAGGATCATCCTAAACGGGGACTCGTATGGGAGGCCCAACACCAGGAACCTCGGCTGATCGACCAGACCGGTCTCGGGCCGTTGGCCCAGTTCCTCATGGAGGCCACGGTGCTGTTCTGCCCGCTGCCCACCGACGGACGGTTCCGGATCTCGATGCACACGCCCCGTCGGTGACGCTACTGAGGAGGGATCAGGCCTCGCGGACCGCCTGCATCACGAGGTCGACCAGAGAGTCGGCGTCGGCTTCGTAGGCCACGCCACAATTAGCCGGTCCATCAGCCCGCAGACCCCGCTCGTCGACCACGGTCATGCCCCGGGTGTGGGTGCCGTCGACCTCCACGTGGACCGACCGGGCCTCGGTGGTGAACAGGTGCGGGTGGGTCACGGCCAGCACGGCGCACGGGTCGTGGACCGGGCCGTCCTCGATCTGCTCCTCGGCTAGATGGAACACCGCGTAGAACTCCAGTAGTTGGGCCATGGCGTCGCCCACTGGCGTGCCGAAGGTGGCGCACTCCCGACCATGCATGCTGCCCATCCGGACCTGATGGGTGAGGTTCAGCCCGAGCATGGCCAGCGGCGCACCACTGCGGAACACTTCGTCGGCGGCTTCGGGATCCGCGTACACGTTGAATTCGGCGACAGGCGTCACGTTTCCCACCCCTTGGGCTGAACCGCCCATCAGAGTGATGGAAGCCACGCGACGGGCCAAGTCTGGATCGGCTCGCAGGGCCAGAGCCACGTTGGTGAGCGGGCCCACCGGAACCAGGTAGATGCCCTCCTCGGATCGGGTCGTCTCCACCAGCCATTCGACGGCATTGTTGGAGTCCGCGCTGCGGTTCGGCTCGGGGAGGACAAGGTCGCCCAGGCCTGTCGCACCATGGACCTCGTGAGCGAACTCCTGGGCGCCGACTAGTGGGCCTGACGCACCGGCGTGGATCTCCACATCGAGGCCCAGCAGTTCCCGAATGCGACATGCGTTGGCCGTGGTGTGTTCCAGTTCCACGTTGCCGGCCACCGTGGTGATACCCACCAGATCGGCCCATCGGGCCGCCGTGATGATGGCCATGGCATCGTCGACCCCGGGGTCGCAGTCGAGGATCATCCGTGGGCGAGACATCGTCGAAGTGTGCCCGTTCAGCGGGTGGGTTCGTGGCACCGGTCGTCGATTAGGGCGTTCACTTCGGCGGCCGTCGGCATTGACGGCTGAGCTCCCGGTCGGGTGGCGGCGATGGCCCCGGCGTGCACGGCGCGCTCCGTGGCCTCGAGGATCGACTTGCCGCTAGCCAGTGCGGCGGCCAGTGCGCCGCAGAATGAGTCGCCGGCGCCGGTGGTGTCCACCGGGGCGATNGTCGGTGCGGGCACCTCGATGGCGTCTTCACTGGTGACGATCAGGCCACCAGCGCCTCCTCGGGTNACCACTACGGTGTCCACTCCCAGNCTNCGTGCCGCCNTNGCGAGTTCACNGGCGTCGCNTGACGGGTCGATNCCGGTGAGTTGTGCCAGTTCGATGNTGTTGGGGACNAGCACGTCAACCCGNTCCAGGAGNCTGNGNGGAAGTGACNCGGGTCCGGTCGGTGCGGGTGCCGGGTTGAGGATCACGGTTCCGGTNGCGATATCGGCAGCGGCGGTGACAGCCTCGACGTGTACCTCCAACTGGAGGAGCACAACTTTGGCGTCGGCCACNGCTGGTGCTGCAGCGGTTACGTCGGNGGNCGCCACGCGNGCGTTGGCGCCNGGGCTGACGACGATGGCGTTGTCTCCGTCGTCNTCCACNCCGATCAGGGCGATTCCGCTGGGTGCCTCATTGTCTGTCGTCAGGTGGGTGGTCAACACGCCTGCCTCCTCCAGTGAAATTCTCAGCATCGTTCCGGCGTCGTCGCCCCCGACACGACCAACGAAGGTCACATCGGCACCCTGTCGGGCCGCCGCCACGGCCTGGTTGGCGCCCTTGCCACCCGGGACGAGGGCGTGGTCACCTCCCATCACCGTTTCGCCAGTCACCGGGTGGTGCGGGACCGGGACCACGATGTCGAGATTGGCCGAGCCGATCACCACAACCCCGGGAGCGTCCATGTCCGAAAGCATGGCATCCTCTCCCGGCTCTGTCCTGTAATCGTCTGGCTGCCACACTCCACCCATGCTTCACGTCCAAGACGATGCCCGCGTACGACTGCTGAGGATCGACCGGCCGGAGGCCCTCAACGCCCTCGACGAGGTTCACTACGACGCCCTGGCCGATGCTCTCGACGAGGCCGCCGATTCCATGGAGGTGGCTGTGGTGGTTCTTACTGGCACAGGCCGGGCCTTTTGTGCCGGAACGGATCTAGGGGAGATGGAGAGTCGCAAGGATCCCACCTCGGGTTTCGTGCCGGGAAGACATGGTTTCGCAGGGTTCATGGACCGGCTATCGACCTTTTCCAAGCCAGTCGTGGTGGCTGTCAACGGCCTGGGCATCGGCATCGGGGCTACCTTGATCGGCCACGCTGATCTTGTGTTNATGTCCACCGGGGCTCGCTTACAGTGTCCGTTCACAGCACTCGGTGTTGTCCCNGAGGCGGCGTCCAGNTACCTGTTNCCCCNANTGATGAATCGNCAGGANGCAGCCTGGGTCCTNATGAGTTCGGAGTGGATCGACGCAACTGAGTGNCACCGCATGGGTTTGGCATGGCGGCTGTGCTCCCCCGACGACTTGATGGGCGAGGCCTTAGACCACGCCAAACGGCTGGCCATCCGGCCAATCGCCTCGTTAGTGGCGTCCAAGCGTTTGTTAATTGCGCCACTGGCTGATGCCATCGCTGAGGCACGCCGCCAGGAAGACGCAGTGTTCGCTGGTCTCATGGGGGGCCCGGCCAATGCCGAGGCCCTGCGGGCGTTTGCCGAGAAGCGAGCGCCTGATTTCACTGGAATGTGAACCGTTTCCAAGCCCTGNTGTTGGGCTGTGGCGGCGCAACTAGGCGATGGGGTCTCCGACAACTTCTTGAAGGCGTTTGACCGCGCNAACCATGACCTTNCGGGCCACGGTCGGGTTCTCGTCTAAAAGGCTGGAGAACTCGCGGCGGTTCAGGATCTCGAGAACCATGTCGGTCTCGGCGGTGACAGTGGCCGATCGGGGAGTGCCGGTGATAAGGCTCATCTCACCTAGGAAATCCCCGGGGCCCAGAGTGGCCACCCGCCGACTACCGCGACGGACCGAGGCCTGACCGTCAGCGATGATCATGAACTCGCGACCCGGCTGACCCTCGGTGGTCAGGGCCCGTCCNGCGGGAACCTTCACACACGTCATTAGGCGGGCCAGCGAGCGTTGCTGGCCCTTGCCCAATTCGGAGAAGAGGTCGACGCTGGCTAGGGATGCTTGGCGTCGGTCGCGTCGCAAATCCATTGGATCTTCCTTTCAATGGTTCAGGCTCATCTGGGCCGCTGATCCAGCATCGCAGCGGGGTCGTCCTTTCACCCGCCTTCGTGACGGCTATCACTTGTGCCATCGGGCTCGTTTGGTCGGGGAGCAAACTGTCCACTACTTGATGGCTACGGGGGCGACTGGGCTCCCTACGGCGCCCACGAATGGCTCCGGGGTGGCACTCAGGAGAAACTCGTGGACACCATCGTCGGCACAGTCGACTGAAAGGGCTTCCAGGTCCCAGTTCTGGCCCTGGGTCAGCCCCATGTCGACCAGTTGGAGCAGGTGTACGGCCAGGGCGTCGACCTCAGACGGGTAGACCTCAAAGGCCAGGGTGTCGTTGGCCACCGCGGCCACGTTGTGGTCGTGCATCCAAGTCACGCTGGACAGTCCCATGCCAGCGTTGCTGCCGTCCTGATTCGGACCCAGGCAGTAGTCGAGGCCGCCGGAGGAGTGGTAGAGGGCCATCCGGCCGGTGCGTACCAGCACGATGTCGCCGGAGCGCAACTCGACACCGCCCATGGCCGCCGCCTCGTCGAGGTCGTCGCCGGTGATGGCGTAGGGGCATTCCAGCATGTCGACACCCTTAGCGCGGGCTACGTCCAACAAAACTCCGCGAGATACCACACTGCGTAGGTGGTGGATCCCACAAAGCAACGCTCCATCGGCGGTGATAGTGGCAGCGTCGTAGCCGTTGTACATGTGGCCCGAGTAGGACACGTGGCCGAGGCCGTCCCAATGGGTCCCGGCCTGGAGGCCCATGGTGATGTGGTCGTCGCTGGTATGGAAGGCGTCGGCATCAGCCTCTGGGTCCATGGCTTGGTTGATGGCGTGCATGGTGTGGGTCGGGTTGTCACGACCCGGGACGAAGCCGGCCTGCACGCCGTTCTGCTGGAGTGGAACGCCCAACGGGATAGTCCGCCCGTGGCGCACAGCGGCAGCAGCGTTGGCGACCACCTCGGGGGTGATGAGGTTGAGGGTGCCGACCTGGTCGTCATCGCCCCAGCGTCCCCAGTTGCGGACACGGGCGGACAGTGCCTGAAACTCGTCGGACATCGGCATTAGGGCTCCTCCTTGGTTGAGGTCCGGGTCAGTAGCCGGCTTCGACGTCGACCACGTTGATGAGGGGCTGGTTGGCCAACCATCGTTCGAGGTTTTCAGTGAAGGCGGCATGCAGGCGGTCGATCGCACCGGGGTCGGACCACGACACGTGAGGACTGAGTCGCACCCGAGGGTGTTCGTAGAGCCAGTGTCCGGTGGGTAGGGGCTCGGGGTCACAGACGTCCAGTGAGGCGAGGCCTAGGTGTTCTGCATCCAGTGATCGTCGGAGCGCATCTTGGTCCACGAGGCGGCCCCGGGCGATGTTGACCAGATGGGCGCCGGGCTTCATGGCGGCCAGCAGGTCGTCGTCGATCATGCCCTCGGTGATCGGCGTGAGCGGGGCGCCCACCACGACATGGTCGGCGTCGGCAACCGCAGCGTGCACGTCGGTCATTGTCTCCACAGCGCTAATTTCGCTGGGCTCGCCGCTTCTGGTCACGGCCACCATCCGACAGCCGAACGGAGCGAGGCGCTCGGCCGTCGCTCGGTTGATGGTTCCGAACCCAATGAAGGCCACTGTTGCACCGTCCAGAGTTCCAAGATCAGCCAACACCCAGTGGCGGGGCGGCTCGGTCACCCAACGGTCTGGGAGCTGCTTGGTCGCGCTGAGCACCATGGCTACCACCCATTCGGCGATGGGTACGGCGTTTACACCACGGGCACACGTCAGCGTTCGGTCTCCCAACTGGTCCAACGGGAAGTGGTCGACACCCTGACCCAGCGTGTGGACCCACTGGACTCCTCGCGCCAGCACCTCCTGAAGGTTCCCGGTCGGGGCGGCCTGGGTGATGCATGCGCCCCCGGCCACCCCGTCGGGAACCGGACCGTCGGTCGGGACTCGGACGAACTCGACGGTTGGAAAGTGCTCCCGGATGGCGTCAGTTGGAAAGTGTTCGCCCCAAAGGTGGACGAGCACTGGGGTACGCCCACCAGTCTGGCTGCCGATCTGGTCAGAGGTCTGATCGGCGGGAGCCATGGTCGGGAGTCTGACACGACGATGCGACGAGCTAGCGACGGGACACGCTGCACGCTGTCGCACGAATCTCGCTGAACTACTGGCCAGTGACTCTGACAGATTCAGTCGGCTCAGCGAGTGCGCTCGCGGATCAGCACCTCCTGGGCCACGGTGGCAACGTGGATGCCCGATGGGGCGAACACCTCGCCCACGGCCAATCCCCGGGCGTTGGCGAGCCCGTGTGACCGGTGGTCGTGGAGCAGCCACTGGTCGGCCGGAAGCGGCCGGTGGAACCAGATGGCGTGGTCAAGGCTGGTCCCAATGAAAACATCGTGGTAGGTGGTGACCGAGTCCTCTTGTACCTCACCGATCCGGGGATGGGTGCCGGCCACCGCGTCCATCGGGATGTCGTCGGACGTATAGGCCAGAGCGCAGGCCTGAAGGCTGGGGTCGTCGCCCAAGTCCTCGAGGACCCGCAGCCAGTTGGACGACCGACCGGTCGATTGGTGGGCTACCCGCCGCCCCAGGATTGACCAGTCCTCCACAGTGCCTGAACCTGGCTCGCCTACGTCGTCGGGAAGCAGCGACTCCTGGACGTCGGCCTCGTCCTCGTGGAGGTGGAACGAGCAAGACAGATTCAGAATCGCCCCGTCGGACTGGCGGGCCACCACCCGGCGGGTCACGAACGATCGGCCGTTACGAATCCGGTCCACCTCGTAGCGGATCGGCTCGTCGCTGCTGCCACCCCGGATGAAATACGCGTGCAGGGAGTGCACGTGGTAGTCGCCGTCGACCGTGGACTGGGCGGCCCGTAGGCCCTGAGCCACCACCTGCCCGCCGTAGACCCGGCCCCACGGGTACTCGGGACTGATGCCAACGAACACGTCAGGACCGTGGGTCTCGAGACCCATCAGGCTGGCGAAGTCCGCCACCTCCCAGGCCATCTCAGTTCCCGGGGTCAGACTCGGTGGCACCGTCGTGCAAGGCCATGCCCACGTGAAGGGCCACACCGTGGGCCATCCCGTCCTCGTTCAGTCGCATGCGGTTGGAGTGTAGGGACGGCGCCGCCCGGGGGTTGGGCTCATCGGCTGGACAAACGCCGAGGAACGCCATGACACCGGGGACCTCTCGGAGTACATAGGCGAAGTCCTCTCCGCCCATGGACGGAGCCGGCAGCAGTCGGTAACTGTCGTCGCCAAGCGCGCTGGTGCAGACCTCGGCGAAGCGGGCCGCCTCGGTGGGATCGTTCATGGTGACCGGGTAGCCGTCCACCATTTCGAGGTTGGCCGTGCAGCCGTGGGCCTCGGCCACCCCGTGGATGGTTCGGGCGAGAACCTCGCGGATGCGCTCCCGGGTGCGTTCGGAGATGCAGCGGACCGTTCCCTCGAAGAACGCCGTTTCCGGAATCACGTTGGTGGTCGTGCCGGCCACTACGTGGGCAATGGTCAACACCGTCGGGTCGAAGACGTCGATCTCGCGGGTCACGGCCGTCTGAAGGGCGGTGATGATCGCCGCAGTAGCCGGAATGGGGTCGGTGGCCCCGTAGGGAGCCGAAGCGTGACCACCCCGGCCGGTGATGGTGCAGGTGATCGAAGTGTCACCGGCCAGAACCGCGCCGGGGCGACAGGACGCCACGCCGACCCGCTGGTTGGGGCTGATGTGGAGGGCAAACGCCCGATCCACGCCGTCCAGCACGCCCTCGTTGATCATCACGCGTGCACCGGCGAACCCCTCCTCGCCGGGTTGGAACATGAACCGGACCCGTCCTGTGATCTCGTGGCGTCGATCTGACAGGACCCTGGCCGCTCCGACCAGCATCGCCGTGTGGGCGTCGTGCCCGCAGGCGTGGGCCCGCCCCTCGACCGTGGACTGGAACTCCAGGCCAGTGTCCTCGGTCATGGGTAGGGCATCGGTGTCCGCCCGTAGCAGCACGGTGGGGCCGTCCCTATCTCCGTTCAGATCGGCGACCACTGAGGTAGTGCCAGTTCCGCTCCGGATGTCGAGAGGTAGGTCCGACAGCGCTTCCATCACCCGAACCTGGGTTGCCGGGTTATCCAGCCCCAATTCGGGGTGACGGTGCAGATCACGTCTCAGGGTGACGACGTCAGGGAGAACTGCTGCAGCGGCGTCGAATAGTTCATGCATGTCGCCATCATGGTCGGGCGGACTGCATGCCGTGTGAGCCGGGCGGGCAGAATGCGCCGATGGTCGATGACGCTCGGAGTTCTGAGGTTCTGAGCCCGGAGGCTCTGACCTCTGAGGAGATCCACACGGCGCTCGGCGCCTTGCTGGAACGTCGAGAGCCGGGAGCGTCGGGCACGGTGCTGGGTGCTGGCAGCGACGACCTCATTGTCGGTCGGCGGTTTCTTGAGACGCTGGTGGGCGGGGGCTGGATGGTCCCGACTTGGCCGGTCCGCCATGGAGGGCGCGACGCCGATGCCTCCGAGGCGGCCCGGATCGACGCTGCCATGGGCGACTACGACGTGGCTGACCTCTACCCGTACGGGGTGGGCCTGAACCTGGTGGGTCCGGTGCTACTGGACCGCGGAAGGCCCGACCAGCAGGATCGTTGGCTGCGACCCATCGCTGACGGGTCCGAGATCTGGTGCCAGATGTTCTCCGAACCCGATGCCGGTTCGGACCTGGCCAATGTCGGGATGCGCGCTGAGCGCGATGGAGACGAGTGGGTCCTGAACGGTTCCAAGGTTTGGACGTCGAGGGGTGCCTACGCCCGATGGGGGATGTGCCTGGCCCGGACCGACCCCCTGGTGGCCAANCACCGGGGCCTGACCATGTTCGCTGTGGACATGACGGCACNCGGTGTGGAGGTACGTGGCCTCGAGCAGATCAACGGAGACCGGCACTTCACCGAGGTNTTCGTGACCGACGTGCGGGTCCCAGACGCCGACCGCATCGGNGACNTAGGGGCCGGTTGGGGNCTGACGGTCGAGACGCTGGCNCATGAGCGGGCCACAATCGGGGGCCGGGCCTTCGGCGGTGGTGACGACGAGGCGCAGGGCCTGCCGTCGTGGCTTGAGGAGTGGCGATCCTCCGGCTACCTGGACGATCCCGTGTCCCGGCAGCGGGCCGTACAGGCCCTGATCCTGTACCGAGTCAACCAGATGACGGTGACCCGAGCAGCCGTTGCGTCGGGCGGGGGTGACGTCCCTGGACCGGCGGGGTCGGGGGCCAAGCTACGCAGCGTGGCCGCTTTCAAGGCCCGGGCCTACCTCGGCAAGGACCTCGCTGGGGCGGCCGGGATGCTTACCAGCGCCGACGGGCACCTGGAGTTCCTGACAGCGCCGTCNATGTCCATNAGNGGTGGNACCGANGAGGTGCAGCGCAACATCNTNGGCGAACGGGTNCTGGGCCTACCGGGTGAGCCCCGGGTGGACAAGGATGCTGCCTACGTTGACCTAAAGAAGAGTCGCTGATGCGGGCCGTCGTNNTNNANGAACATGGCGGACCTGAGGTCCTCACCATCCGGGAGGTCCCCGACCCCATNCCGGNTCCGGGCGAGGTGCTGGTCGACGTGGTCNGCACGTCCTGCAATCGAGCCGACNTACTGCAGCGCATGGGCTTGTACCCCGGTCCGCCAATGGACCACGAGATCCCTGGCCTGGAGTTCGCTGGCCATGTAGTCGCTCTTGGCGGGGGTGTCACCCGATGGGCGGTGGGCGACGCCGTGATGGCCATTACGGCCGGTGGCGGATACGCCGAGCGAGCCGTGGTGCATGAGGACCAAGCAGTCCGGGTGCCCGAGGGAGTGTCGCTGGACGAGGCCGGCGGACTGCCCGAGGTATTCATTACNGCNTGGGACGCTTTAGTGCTCCAGGGAGGCCTGGCCGAAGGTGGAACCGCGTTGGTGCATGCCGGAGCNTCCGGGGTGGGCACGGCGGCCATCCAGCTATGCCGCATGCTCGACGTCGAGGTGATGGTCACTGCGTCGGCGGGGAAGCTCAACCGGTGTCTCGCCCTCGGGGCAGCCGCAGCCGTCGACTACCGGTCTGATGACTGGGNGGCCNNGGTGGCCGANCGAACTGGTGGTCGCGGCGTGGACGTGGTGCTTGACGTGGTGGGTGGCGANTATCTGGACCGCAACCTCGACTGTCTGGCGACTGGTGGCACCATTGTCCAGGTCGGGGTGATGGGTGGGGGTCAGGCCACCTTTGGCCTAGCCAAGTTGTTGTTCAAGCGGGCGTCGGTGGTTGGTACCACGCTTCGGGCCCGGTCCCTGGCAGAAAAGGTNGCGGTCAGCCGGGCCTTCGAGCAGCGTGTGGTGCCTGCCTTCGAGGACGGCCGCTTGATCGTAGTAGTGGACCGCCGGTTCGCCCTCGACGACGTGGCCGAGGCGCACGCCCACATGGAGACCAACACCAGCGTGGGGAAGATCTTGCTAGGGGTGGGTCCCGACTGATCGGCTCCGGGTGGGCGACTCGGGACGACGGGCTCAGCGCTCGTCGATGGCCGGGACATCCCGGTCCGCTGGACCCGTGTAGCGCTGACGCGGCCGGGCTATCCGTGAGTTCTGGGTGAGCATCTCGTCCCAGTGGGCCAGCCAACCCGGGGTGCGTCCGATGGCGAAGAGCACGGTGAACATCTCTACCGGAAAGCCCATCGATTGGTAGATCAGGCCAGAGTAGAAGTCCACGTTCGGGTAGAGCTTCCGGTCGATGAAGTAGGGNTCNGCNAGAGCGACCTCCTCCAACTTCAGNGCTATGTCCAGNAGNGGGTTGGTNCCGGTNACCTCGAAAACCCGGTGGGCCGTGTCCTTCACGATCCGGGCCCGGGGGTCGTAGTTCTTGTAAACNCGGTGACCGAAGCCCATCAGTTTCTGGTCACCTGACTTCACGCCATCGATAAAGGCGGGGACGTTTTCGTACTTACCAATGTCCTTGAGCATCCGGAGCACGGCCTCGTTGGCGCCGCCGTGACGCGGCCCGTAGAGCGCCGAGGCGGCCGCCGACACGGTGACGTAGGGATCGGCGTGGGCGCTACCCACCACCCGCGCCGTCGTTGTGGAGCAGTTCTGCTCGTGGTCGGCATGCAGTACGAACAGCAAGTCCATGGCGTCTCGCAGGACGGGGTCGATCNCGTAGGGGACGTCNCCGGTCTTGAACATCATGGCCAGGAAGTTCGACGTGTAGTCAAGGTCCGGGTCAGGTAGGACGTAGGGCAGGCCTTCACTGCGGCGGTAGGCGCTGGCCGCCACGGTGGGCATCTTGGCGATCAGGCGAANNGTCTCNACCTGGCGCTGGGNGGGGTCCTCGATGTTCTTGGAGTCCGGCCAAAACGTGGACATCGCAGCGATGCTGGACACCATCACGCCCATGGCGTGGGCATCGTCGCGGAAACCCTCGAGGATGCGCTTNTGGAAGTTCTCGTGGATGGGGGCCGCCTCGGCGATCTCCGACTTCCACGTCTTGAGTTCGGGCCCGTTGGGCAATTTGCCGCGAACCAGCAGGTGGGCCACCTCAAGGAACGAGGTGGTCTCAGCCAACTGCTCGATNGGGTAGCCNCGGTAGCGCAGGAGGCCGGCNGCACCGTCCAGGAAGGTGATGGCGCTGTCGGCACCCGAGGTGGCACTAAACGAAGGGTCGTCGAACCAGATGCCAGGAAGTAGGCCGCTCCAGGTCTTGGCCGATACGGTGCCGTCGACAAGTGGGATATCGATCGATTCGCCGGTGCGGTTNTCAGTGACGGTGATGCTTTCGGCCATGGCCTCGCCCTTCCNAGTCGTCGNTTCCTATCCCANTCAGTGTCCCNGTGTCAGGGCAAGACCCTCACACCNATTTCACCGTATCGGGAGNGGCAGGTTCTGAGCCGTGCCGACTGGGCCGAAGAATCCGTGAATTTATGGCTAGAGACCATCTATGTCGCCATTTCTAGCCCATCTGCCCAACGCGTCGGTCAGAGCGGGGTGTTGTCATGGCGGCGCCGAGGTAGTCGTTCCCGCTTGCCCGAAAGCACGTCCAGTGCGGCCACCAACTCAGATCGGGTGGCTGATGGCTCGATAACGCGATCCACTGAGCCTCGTTCGGCGGCGATGTACGGACTTAGAAGACGGTCCTCGTATGCATTCACCAACTCGGTCCGCTCCTCCTCGTTCGCCTTGCGGTGCAAGATCTCCACAGCACCCTTGGCGCCCATCACNGCAATCTCAGCNGAGGGCCAAGCCAGCATCAGGTCGTTACCCATATACCGGGAGTCCATGACGATGTAGGCACCTCCGTATGACTTGCGCAGCGTCACGCAGACTCGGGGCACGGTGGCCCGGGCGTAGGCAAAGGCCATCTGAGCGCCGTAGCGGATCATTCCCCGCCACTCGAGGTCCTTGCCGGGGTAGAAGCCCGATGTGTCNACGAAGGTCACCAACGGCAGATTGAAGGCGTCGCAGAAGGCCACGAANCGACCACCCTTCTGNGAGGCTGAGATGTCTAGGGTGCCAGCCACCGACTGGGGCTGGTTGGCNACCAGGCCGACGGGNCGNCCGCCGACTGTGGCGAACGCNGTGACCAGGTTGGNAGCCCAGCCGGAACGNGGTTCGAGTAGGTGNCCGTCGTCGACNACGGAGGCCANCACGTCGCGGACGTCATAGCTNCCGGTGGCCGTATCGGGAATCAGGTCTCCNGCCTCNGGNGTAGGGCGGTCCACCGGGTCGGTACATGGCCAACTCGCAGGGGCCACGTCGGTGTGGTCGGGCAGGTAGCCCAGCAACTCAGCTATGAGGTCGTCGGCCTCTTTGCGGTCCGACACCGTGAAGTGGGCCACGCCCGACGTGCCGGCATGCATCGAGGTGCCGCCCAGGCCCTCGTTGGAGAGGTCCTCGCCTGTGAACTGGCGAACCATGGCCGGGCCGCTCACGAAGGCATAGGTGTCGTCGACCATCACCACGAGGTCGGCCAGCCCCAGGAGGAGGGCGGGGCCGGAGACCGTGGGGCCAGTGACACAAAAGATTGTGGGGATGATGCCCGAGTTGGCGACNAACTCACGTGCTGCGGTGCCCCATCCGTGGACCGCTCCCACGCCCTCCTGGATAGCAGCGCCGCTGGAGGCCACGAAGCAGACGAGTGGGATGCGCTTGTCGCGAGCCGTGCGGGCCGCGATGGCTAGGTTTTCGCCGTCGGCCGGGCGGAGGGCTCCGCGATCCTCGCCAGCGATCTCCACGGCTAGCACCCGCCGACCGCCCAGATCCCTGACGCCGAAGGCAACCGAGCCTCCGGTGCGGCTCCGGAGCGCCAGGCCGTCCTCACCGACTAGGTGCCCAGCGTCAGTGGACTGGTCATCTGTTGACCGGGCACCGNTGTCCTGCCTGGTGACGTCTTTCATGTTCCCAGCGTGACATGGATTCCGGGCTGGCGGGGGCCGTTCTCACGGATCACGTCACACAACACGTCTTTAGTGGCCATGACGGGCATCGATGGCGTGGTGCGCCGATTCCGGACGAGGCCGACTGACCGGCGAGCCAGACCATCGACGTACACCAACGACCATTCGCCAGCCGGATAGTCCGACACGGCGCTGGCCGGCAGAAGGGCTGGGGCATAGCCCTGATAGGCGAGCGAGGCCAGCAACCGGAGCCCGTCCACCTCGGCTGCCGCCTGCAGGCGCACGCCGACCGTCTCGAGTTCCTGATCGATGGCGTCCCGGAAGGTGGTGCCAATCGGTGTGAGCATGACCGGATATGAGGCCAACGTCGCCACATCGATAGTTTCGGCTCCGGCTAGTGGGTGCCTGCTGGGTACTACCAGGATGCGCTCCTCGTCAAACAGCGGTTCGGTCTCGAGTCCCGCCTCGACCACCGGGGTGTTGACCACCGCCATGTCCAGGTCGCCATCGAGTACTCGGGGGGCCAGCGACGTCGTGGGGGCGTCGACCAGCACCGGTCGCAGCGCTGGGTGGCGGGCGGATAGTTCGCCCAAGAGGGTGGTTGCCATCCAACGTCCGGTGGTACTGATGCAGCCGATCCGGACCTCACCGGCCACCTCGTGGCGCATTGAGACGATGTCGTCCTCTATGGCCTGAAGTTCGGTCCGGATCCGTCGGGCCCGTTCGACCACGGCCGATCCCTCGGCTGTGGGTTCCATGGAATGCCGGTCGATCAGGACGATGCCCAACTCTTTCTCCAACTTGGCCACGTGGGTGGAGACGTTGGACTGAACGGTGTGTAGGGCGCGGGCGGCTGCTGAGAAGCTTCGGTGTTCGACGACGGCTAACAGGTGGCCGAGTTGACGTAGGTCCATCGCTATTGAGGATGCCACGTTCACATTGCATCCGCGCCATCGATGATGAGCGGGTTGGGTGGACGCGCTGCCTACCGTGGGCGTCGTAGGGTCGGAGTGAGTTGGGTTTGCACGAATCCGGCTCCTTACCTGTACCTCAACACCAGATCCTGGTCACCAGCCCCTCGCCGATGCCCACCGTCCTCTCAATTCACTTTGGTGCCACGGCCGTCCATGCCGCTGTGTCGGCGGATGGCCGGATCGACGTGCTGGCTCTGGCAGATGATCGGGTCTCGGTTGAGGCCCCGGACCTCACTGACGGTAGGGGCCTAGTCCGGTTGCTTGTCGATACCCACGCCCGGTGTGTGCAGGTGGTGGACGCCGTGCCCGACGGCTTGTTGATCGTTCGGGCCGAGGGGGCTGGTGCAGTTGACCCGGTGTTGGTGGAGGCGGCCAGGCGGGCCCGGGTACCGGAACCGGTCGTCCTCGACGAGATGCGTGCCGTTGCCGCTCTAGCCGCTACCGGCCCCCGGGGCGTGACTCGGGAGTTGGCGCCGGCTTTAGGGGGGATCTTCTGGCACCACCATGGTGACGCTCCCACCGGGCCTAAGCCGATCGTGACGCGGGCCGATCTCGGCGGTGACTCTCGGCCGGACCGGGTGCCTCCCGCCCCGTCCGTGGTGGCCGTGGGGCCTCGAACGGTGTTCGAGGAGGACGGTGGCGCGCGGGCTAGCAGGCGGGGAGGATCCCTCCGACTGGCGGCGGCGGTCGTCGTAGTGGCCCTTGGGGTGCTCGGGGCACTCGTTGTGCTGCGGTCCGACGAGCAGCCCATCGCTCCACCACTGGAGACGGTCCCCGCTTCGACGAAAGCCTCTGGCTCCGCACCGCCCACCACAGCACCTCCTACCACAGCACCTCCTACCACAGTGCCGCCCAGCTCGGTTCCTCCTACGGCACCACCTACTTCTGTCCCGGTCACCACGGCATCTCCCTCCACGATCGGACGCCGCTCGATAACCTCATCCCCGAATTCCCAGAAGGGAACCTCGTGAGGGTCGCGGCGAATAAAACGATCCGTGGTCACGATCGTATCGTTCAGAATCTTCTGGCGGGCAGAGAGATCTCCCGGATACGCATCCGCCAAAGCCTGAAAGAAGCCCACAGCCACGAGAACCTTG